>NZ_DJJJ01000019.1:0-34753 GCF_002434085.1 Acinetobacter sp. UBA6571
GCGGCTGACGCCATCAATGGTAAAGTATGGATCAGTTACGCTCAGATTATAGTAATCTTGAGTTTCCGAACGGGACAGGTCGATAGATACACGGTTACCCGTACCTAAAAAGTTAGTTTGGCTTAAACCGGCCTGGAACGTAATACCGCCACTTTGTGAATAGCCAACTGCTAGTGTACTAGTACCAGAGTGCTGTTCTTTTACATCGACATTTAAGTCAATCTGATCCGGTGCACCCGGTATACGTGCCGGCTTAATCGTAACATTCTCGAAGAATCCGGTACGTTCAAGGCGTACTTTAGAAAGGTCAATTTTTTCATTACTTGCTAATGCGCCTTCCATCTGACGCATCTCGCGACGCAGTACTTCATCTGCTGTTTTACTGTTACCGGAGAAGTTAATACGCCGTACAGTAACCTGCTGGCCTGGATTAATATAGTAGTTTAAATCTACGATACCAGTTTCATTATTAATTTGCGGTGCAACATTCACTTCGGCAAAGTAGTAACCAGCATTACCATACTTACGAAGTAATAGTTGTTTGACTGCATCTACTTTTTCTTGTGAATATGTATCGCCATCTTTATAGATTTTTAGTGCTTTGAGTTCATCAGGACTATAAAGCGCATCGCCCAAGAACTTGGTCTGGCCAAATTTAAACTGCTCGCCTTCATCTACAGAAACTTCAATAAAGATATGTTTTTTATCTTCACTCAAGTTCAGGTTAGAGTTATTGATTTTAAAATTGATATAACCACGATTCAGATATAGAGCGCGTAAAGCTTCCAAACTTGCAGCCATTTTCTCACGTGCATAACGGTCATTACGTGTAACAATTGAGCTCCAGCTGCTTTCACGTACTGCAAAAACCTGTTTGATCTCGTCTTCTTTAAAAACGGTATTACCAATGATATTGATATCAACCACTTTTGCTGCAGTGCCTTCAACGAACTCAAGTTTCAGGTCTACACGGTTATTTGGACGGGCAATAGTCTGTACACGTACATCTGCATCATAACGGCCTTGCTGGGTGTACTGCTGCTCAAGTTCAGTTTCAATTGTCTGAATTGCAGACTTCTTAAATACTTCTCCTTCAGCCACGCCCATTCTTTTTAAGCCATCTTCCAGTGCTTCTTTTGGAATCAGCTTATTACCCTGAAACTCTACTTTAGAAATAATTGGTCTCTCGACCACATTAAATACCAGTATATCATTTTCTTTGGAAGCTTTAATATCATCAAACAGGCCGGTAGCATAAAGTGCCCGTACAGCATTTGAAATCGCTGCATCATCTACCCGATCACCACTGTTAATGGGTAACATGGTAGAGACACTTGCAGGCGACAGACGTACAAGTCCCTGTATTTTTATATCACGAGCAATGAACTCGTCTGCTGCATATACTTGTTGTACTGCTGCCATAGCGCTAACAAGAGCTAGAGGCATAAATAGATGTGTGTGCCGCATAGTTAGTTTATTCCATCATCTACGTCATAAACGCATAAAATCATTAAATAATGCCAGGAGCATCATACTACCGAGCAGTACCATACCAATTTTCAAACCAAATATTTGTATTTGTTCAGAAACGGGCTTACCACGAATCGCTTCAATAAAATAATAGACTAAATGTCCGCCATCAAGCATTGGTATTGGAAGCAGATTTAAAATTCCCAAGCTTATACTCATTAAAGCCATAAAAGAAATAAAAGTTTGCCATCCCATCTCGGCACTTTGGCCTGCCACCTTGGCAATTGTAATTGGACCAGACAAATTATCCAGACCGATCAGCCCTCGAACCATTTTAGCCATCGAGTTCAAAATCATCCCGGAGATTTGACCAGTTTTATCTACTGCCATCATTAAAGCTTGTGCAGGATTATATTGAATTGTTTGTTTATATTCGTCAGGAATTGTAACTTTACCTGGCGTACTTTGTACTCCCAGCATGCCAATGACATTTCCCATATTGTCTCGTTGCCCTTGTGGCATCACATCAAGCTGCCTGATTTCGCCATTACGCAATACATCTATCTTTAGAAGCTTCTCTGGCGATGCTTGCACGATTTCAACTACATCGAACCAGTCCTTCATTTTTACGCCATCAATTGCAACAATCTTGTCACCTTCCTTTATTCCCTGACGTATCGCTGCACCATCTTCGCTCAGCTTGGTCACCACTGCCGGAATCTGTGGACGATAAGGAATAAAACCCAAAGTTTCCAAAGGAGATTTACTTTGATCTTT
This sequence comes from Acinetobacter sp. UBA6571, assembly GCF_002434085.1. Classification (NCBI taxonomy): domain Bacteria; kingdom Pseudomonadati; phylum Pseudomonadota; class Gammaproteobacteria; order Moraxellales; family Moraxellaceae; genus Acinetobacter; species Acinetobacter sp. UBA6571. The sequence goes on from NZ_DJJJ01000019.1 coordinate 2,248, forward strand.
TAGGAAATTCTGTATTGGTAGACTAAACTGTTGTAATTGTCCCTGCCGTTCAACCTGAACCTGAATCACTCCAGTTTCACCAGCACGATCTACTATAGCGTAATTTAATTTTTCCCAAGTGCTCACTGGTGTGCCGTCTATAGCAGTAATTTTGTCACCGGTCTGCATTTGCACAGCTGCAGCGGGGGTACCGGGAAAAATCTTGCCTACACGTGTATTTAACTGCTCTTGTGAAGGCAGGAATAAAATCCAGAAAAGTACAATCGCAAATACCAGATTAATGAGCGGCCCCGCCGCAACAATAGCAATACGCTTCCAGGGAGACTGGCGGTTAAATGCCTGCGGCAAGTCTTCTTCAGCAACATTTCCTTCACGCTCATCCAGCATTTTGACGTAGCCACCAAAAGGCAAGGCTGAAAGCTGATACTGAATACCTGATTTTTTTGATTTCCACTTGATCAGGGTTGGCCCAAAGCCAATCGAATAAACCTGAACTTTTACACCCAGTTTACGTGCCACAAAATAGTGTCCAAACTCATGAATTGCAATCAGCGGTCCGAGTAAAAGTATGGCTGCGACAATCATAAACAAAGCATTCATCATCAGCTTCTCATTTTTCCAATAGAGTCAAATGCAGCTTCACGCGCTTGCGTATCAGCCTCAAGTATGGTCTCAAGCTGTTCTGCAGACCTATTGTGAACGGTATTTAAGGTCTGCTCAACTATTTCAGCAATATGAGTAAAACGGATTTGTTCTTTTAAAAAAGCTGCGACTGCCATTTCATTGGCTGCATTTAAAATTGCAGGGGCTACGCCTCCCGCTTTCATTGCTTCTCTTGCGAGCTTTAACGCAGGGAAACGTACGATATCCGGTTCCTGAAAATTCAATTGCTGCTGTGCAAACAAGTCAAGTGCAGGTACATGAGTCTGTATACGCTCAGGCCAAGCTAATGCATGAGCAATCGGTGTGCACATATCCGGATTCCCCATTTGTGCCAAAGTTGAACCATCTACATATTGCACCATGGAATGAATAATACTTTCTGGATGAACCACAACTGTCACAAAGTGCTCAGCAATTGAAAATAGATGACAGGCTTCAATTAATTCCAGCCCCTTATTCATTAGGGTAGCTGAATCAACTGAAATTTTTTGTCCCATTGACCAGTTTGGATGCTTACATGCCTGCTGTGGAGTGACTTCATGCAACTGTTGAAGACTATGCTGACGGAATGGGCCACCTGATGCAGTAAGCAAAATACGCGACACCCCTTTTACAGGTTTGCCATGCGCATCAGCATTCATATAGTCATGAGGCAAACATTGAAAAATGGCATTATGCTCAGAGTCTACCGGCAAAAGTAAAGCCTGATGATCTCGCGCTGCACGCATCATAATGTCACCAGACATAACGAGTGCTTCTTTATTAGCTAGCAGTACTCGCTTACCTGCTTTAACAGCGGATAAAGTCGGTAAAAGCCCGGCTGCTCCGACAATTGCTGCCATCACCACATCAACTTCCGGATGTTCAGCTACGGCTATCAGGCCTGCCTCACCACTCAAGATTTGAATATGGCTGAGCTGCAAATCCTTTAAATGCCGGCTAAGCTGATCCACACGGTCAGCGGGCACTACAGCTATTTTAGGCTGATATTGTCTGCATATCTGGGCAAGCTCATCTATACGGCTATAAGCACTTACTGCAAACACCGAATATTGATCTGGATGCTGCTCCAATATTTTTAAAGTACTCTGACCAATAGAGCCTGTAACACCCAATATACAAACAGATTGTGACATCTATAAATCTACACCAATAAGTTTTAACAGATACATACCCGCTGCAAATATAGGTGCAGCGGCCAGTAGAGAGTCAATACGATCGAGTACACCGCCATGTCCTGGAAGAACACGACCGGAATCTTTAATGCCTGCGCGGCGTTTAATCATGGACTCAAAAAGATCACCCAGTACTGAACCTAGTACCGTAACTACAGAAAGTATAATGAAGAGCAGATATTGAATCAGTGTAAGATCGAGATAGATCCATGCCACCACAACGATAATAATAGCGGCTACGCTTACTCCGCCGTATAGGCCTTCTACCGATTTATTTGGGCTAACCGAGGGGGCCAGTTTTTTTCGTCCAAACTTACGACCAACAAAGTAAGCACCACTGTCTGCACCCCAGACCAGCAGAAACAGATACATCAGCCACCAAGGTGAACTATGCCAGACTGCAAAAATTGCTGTAACAGCCGCACAAATAAGAATAATACCAATACCCTTAAGTGTAGCATTGTACCAGTTATCATATTCAGGGTATGACTTTACCCAGTAAATACTAAAAATCCAAGTTAAAATAGAGGCAGCCCACAGTAACAGGGCAATATCATTTAAATAGAGAACCAGAGCCGAGATGGCGGCACTGAGAACACCATAGCACCAAGCAATCGGTTTTATCACATATTTTGTAGTTCTGGGCATGAGCTTAAACCACTCATATCCTGCGACCCCCGCTGCCAACACCATAAGCCCTAACATTGGATAATCTGACTGGGTAGCAAACATGCAGCTCAGTACTACTGCTACCAACACCAATGCGGTAATTATCCGCTCTAACATTTATTAATTCTCAAGTTTCTTTTGTTGGATTTGCTCTGAAGTTTTGCCAAAGCGCCGTTCACGGCTATTAAAAATGTTGAGCGCGTGGTTGAACTCATTTACGGTAAATTCAGGCCATAGCGTCGGGGTGAAATATAGCTCGGCATAAGCAGCCTGCCAAAGCAGGAAATTCGAAAGCCGATAATCTCCGCCGGTACGAATCAGCAGATCAACAGGAGGTAAATCTCCAAGCGAGGCGTACTGTCCGAACAAATCAACATTAATATCTTCAATCTGGATTTTCTGGTTTACTGCATCTTGAGCAATCTGCTTTGCAGCTTCTGCAATATCCCACATACCACCATAACTGACAGCGATAACAAGCGTCATTGTGCTGAAATTAGCAGTCCTTTGTTCAGCTTGCAACATTAATTCACGCAAATGTGCAGGTAACCGTGAGCGATCTCCGATAAAACGCAGACAGATATCGAACTTTTCCATCCGTGGCATCTGGTCATGAATTGTCTCTTCAAGAAGAGACATGAGCAACTCGACCTCAAACTGCGGGCGATTCCAGTTTTCACTTGAAAACGCAAAAACAGTTAAAGCTTTTACACCCTGTTCTACACAGCACTCAACAATAGGATCGAGGACATTTTTACCTTCACGATGTCCTTCACCTTTTTGCATCTGATTCTTTTTAGCAAAGCGGTTGTTGCCATCCATAATGATGGCAACATGCTCAGGAAGATGTTTCTCTTCGGATGCGGTCATGAATTAGACCTTCATCAATTCAGCTTCTTTGGCGGCCAAACGTTTATCAACTTCAGCAACATATTTGTCAGTAATTTTCTGGATCTCTTCACCAGCACGGCGCTCATCATCTTCAGAAATTTCTTTTTCCTTCAATAATGCCTTGATATCACCTAGAACGTCACGTCGAATATTACGGATAGCAACTTTAGCATTCTCAGCTTCTGTACGGGCAACCTTCTGCATATCACGACGGGTTTCTTCAGTCAGTGCAGGCATTGGAACACGAATAGCATCTGCAGTAATCGGGTTCAGACCCAAATCACTTTCACGAATTGCCTTATCAATTGCAGAGACCATCGTACGTTCAAAAGGCTGAACCACCAGAGTACGGGAATCTTCAACACCAACGTTTGCAACCTGGTTTAATGGTACATCAGAACCATAGTAAGGAACCATAACGCCATTTAAGATAGACGGATGGGCACGGCCAGTACGGACTTTAGCAAAACCCTGTTCCAAAGACTCCAGGGACTTTTGCATACGCTGTTCGCTGTCTTTTTTAAGGTCGTTAATCATATGTGATTTTCCTTACTTTAATAGAATCAAAGGAGTATAAATAGCAATAGTATAAAGAGCTTTAGGTCACACGTACATTAGTTCGTAACGTGCGTACCTTCTTTTTCACCCATTACCACTGAAAGTAAAGCACCTGACTTATTCATATCAAATACTTGTAACGGTACATTGTGATCACGGCATAGACAGATTGCTGTTAAATCCATCACACCTAGCTTCTCATCCAATACCTGATCAAAAGTTAAATGATCATAACGGACCGCATCATCATATTTGCTTGGGTCTTTATTATAGACACCATCAACTTTAGTAGCTTTTAGAATCAGGTTAGCCTCAATTTCAATACCACGCAGGCAAGCCGCTGTATCAGTTGTAAAGAATGGGTTACCTGTACCTGCTACAAATACACATACTTCGTTCTGGCCCAGATGACGAATCGCATCACGACTAGAGTAAGACTCAACCACCGTACCAATCGGTAATGCTGACATTAACCGGGTTTTGATGTTACGGCGCACCAGAGCATCACGTAGGGCCAGGCCATTCATCACTGTAGCCAGCATGCCCATTTGGTCCCCTGTTACACGACCTACCAAACCATCTTTTTGCAGCTGACTTCCACGATAAAGATTGCCGCCACCTACCACAATACCTACCTGTACGCCCAGACCTACCAAGTGCGCAATAGATAAAGACATTTGATCAAGCACATTCGCATCGATACCCATGTCTTTATTACCTGACAGGGCTTCACCTGACAATTTAAGCAGGATGCGTGAATAACGCGGGCTATTACTATCTGCCATAATTTCACTCCAAATCGGTTTAAAATTAAATTCTTTTTTGTATATTAAGCTACGGTGTTTAAACCGACTTGATACGGATCAGCTTTGCAAACAGGTCATATTCATCTGCATCTGTAATTTCCACCTCAAGCAGATCGCCGGACTTGATCTGGCTCTTATCAATATCTTCTACAAATACATTACCATCAATTTCTGGCGCATCAGCATAAGAGCGGGCAACAGCAACTGGAAATTCTTCTTCCAGATTATCAACTAGCACCGTCATAGTTTGACCAATACGCTTTTGCAGTTTTGCAGCTGAAATTTCCTGCTGTACCTGCATAAAACGCTCATAACGCTCCTGCTTTACTTCTTCTGGCACATGATCTGGCAGATCATTTGCAGTTGCACCTTCTACAGGTGAATAGGTAAAGCAGCCTACACGGTCAAGCTGAGCTTCTTTGAGCCATTCCAGCAAAATTTGAAAATCTTCTTCAGTTTCACCGGGGAAACCTACTACAAATGTCGAACGAATCACGAGATCAGGACATTTTTCTCGCCATACTTTTAAGCGTTCTAGCGTATTTTCACTATGCGCGGGACGTTTCATCAACTTCAGAATACGCGGACTGGCATGTTGGAATGGGATATCCAGATAAGGTAAGATCTTACCTTGCGCCATTAAGTCAATAACAGCATCCACATGTGGGTAAGGGTAGACATAATGCAGACGCACCCAAATTCCCAGTTGCCCTAGTGCTTCACACATGTCGAAGAATTTGGTTTTTACCGGCTGTCCATTCCAGAAATCAAGCTTATACTTGGTATCGACACCATAGGCTGAAGTATCCTGAGAAATGACCAGAATTTCTCTTACACCGGCACGCTTAAGTGCAGCAGCTTCTTCAAGCACAGAACCAACCGGACGTGAAACCAGATCACCGCGCATACTTGGAATAATGCAGAATGTACAGCGATGATTACACCCTTCTGATATTTTTAAATATGCATAATGTTTAGGGGTCAGACGAACGCCCTGTTCAGGAACCAGATCAATAAAAGGATTATGCTTGGGTGGTGCCGGCACATACTGATGTACTGCAGACATAACATCTTCATACGCTGCTGCACCAGTCACTTTCAGGACATTCGGGTGCATTTGGCGAATCTTGTCTTCATCTTTTCCAAGACAACCGGTTACAATGACCCGGCCATTTTCACTCATGGCTTCGCCAATCGCATCCAAGGATTCTTGTACTGCCGATTCGATAAAACCACAGGTATTTACAACAACTAAATCAGCACCATCGTAATCTGATGCTACTTGATAACCTTCAGTTTTCAACTGAGTTAAGATTCGTTCAGAATCTACCAATGCCTTAGGACAACCTAAAGAAACAAAACCGACTTTGGGGGACTTCATGAATCCTGCGCTCCACTAGAATGCGCGTATTGTATGTCTTTTCTTGTTCCAAGCATAGGTTAAATCCCGACTCTTTACGCAATGCACCAATATACATCCAACATTATATATAAATGTTATAGTTGCACCAATTTGGTTCATAATATTTTTTACTTAAATAAGTAGACATTTTATAATTTAAGTATTTTTTATGTTTTTAAATTTAAAAATTTAATTATATATTTCAAATTATTAGTCCTTATAAACTAAAAAATTTTCAAATCTTTTAGAGTTGGCTTATATTTTGCTTAATCTTACTTAAATGAAGTCATGAAAGAGTTTTATGAAGAAAGCATTGCGCTATTTTAATACAGGAATGATCAAATAATGGAGCAATATACAGAAATTGACTATCGTTTACTTGTAGACCACTTGACTACAGCAATTTTACTTGTCGATAGCAATCTCGATATTTTCTACCTGAATTCTTCTTGTGAAGCACTGTTTGATATTAGCCTGTTACGTGCAAGTGGCCTTCCTGTTATTAATTTACTGCAAACACCGGATGATACTTTTAATACAGAAGAAGCACTGCTCAACACTTTTAAAACAGGCCAGCCTTATACCCGCCGTGAGGCAATTGTTAGCGTCAATTTTAAGGATATTCATGTAGATTATACCGTTTCAGAGCTAAATTCGGGTAAATCCTATCACCCCCTGCTCATAATCGAGATTAATCCGATTGACCGCATGCTCAAAATTTCCAAAGAAGAGAACTTTATTCAGCAGCATCAGGTCGCACGGCAATTGATCCGTGGTGTAGCACATGAAATTAAAAATCCGCTAGCAGGTATCAGAGGGGCCACCCAGCTACTGGCACGCAGCCTGAATGACCCGCAATATGCAGAATTTACCGATATTATTATTAATGAAGTAGACCGGCTTAGAAATCTGGCAGATATCATGCTGGGTTCGCGTCAGCTACCAAGCTATGAAAATGTCAATATTCATGAACCATTAGAACGTGTACGCTCATTAATTGCCAATCAAACTAAAAATAAAATCAAGATTGTGCGGGATTATGATTTGTCCTTACCTGAAGTTCATGCTGACCGCGATCAATTAATTCAAGTTATGCTCAATATTGGTGCAAATGCAGTACAGGCAATATCAGAAAACAGGGATTTTTTTGTGCATCACCGGCCTGAACTTATTTTTAGAACACGTATACAGCGACTGGTGACAATTAATGGATTATTACATCGCTCTGCTATACGTATAGATATTGAAGATAATGGACCGGGTGTTCCAGAAGAGATACAGGAATCTGTTTTTTATCCACTTGTTACCGGACGTGCCAAAGGCACTGGACTAGGTTTAAGCATTGCACAGAACATTATGCACCAGCATAACGGCATGATTGAATGCCAGTCTGTTCCAGGACAAACCATATTCAGCTTATATTTACCTTGGGAGTTAAACCATGCCGCAAAATAAAATCTGGGTTATTGATGATGACCGCACCATGCGCTGGGTACTGGAAAAAACTTTCAAAGAAGAAGGTTTCGAGGTAACAAGCTTTGAAGAGGCTCAATCTGCCCTGGATCAGCTTATGCTGGCACCACCAGATGTTATTTTAACCGACATACGCATGCCTGGTATTGACGGGCTCACCTTTCTAAGTAAAGTCAAACAGAGTAACCCCGATTTACCAGTCATTATTATGACTGCACATTCTGACCTTGAATCTGCAGTATCAAGTTACCAGACAGGTGCTTTTGAATATTTACCCAAACCTTTCGATATCGATGAAGCCTTGGCTCTGGTACAGCGTGCAATTTTGCATATCAGTAAATTGCAGCAACAGGAATCCCGAGTTACTGCTCCTATCCAGTCAACCGAAATAATAGGTGAATCGCCGGCGATGCAGGAAGTATTCCGTGCAATTGGCCGTTTAACACAGTCTCATATCACTGTCTTAATCAATGGTGAATCGGGTACAGGCAAAGAGCTGGTAGCACATGCTTTACACAAGCATTCACCACGAAAAAACAAACCATTTATTGCCCTGAATATGGCGGCTATTCCAAAAGATCTGATTGAAACTGAACTGTTCGGTCATGAAAAGGGTGCTTTTACCGGTGCAAACAGTCAGCGTCAGGGACGTTTTGAACAGGCCAATGGCGGAACTCTTTTTCTTGATGAAATTGGAGATATGCCTTTTGAAACACAAACCCGCCTTTTACGTGTATTGGCCGATGGCGAATTTTATCGGGTGGGTGGACATATATCAGTAAAAGTTGATGTCCGTATTGTGACTGCAACTCATCAGGATTTGGAAAAACTGGTTCACGATGGCCGTTTCCGTGAAGACTTATTTCACCGTTTAAATGTTATCCGGATTCATATTCCTAAACTTGCGCACCGTAGTGAAGATATTCCAATGCTGGCTCAGCATTTCTTGGCGCGTGCAGGTAAAGAACTGGGAGTTAGCCCCAAAATACTGCGACAGGAAACCGTACAGTATATGCAGCAACTTCCTTGGCCGGGTAATGTACGTCAACTTGAAAATACCTGCCGCTGGCTAACGGTCATGATTACTGGCCGAGAAATTTATCCAGAAGATCTTCCTCCAGAACTTAAACAGATACCCATCCAGAGGGCTGAAGACGTCTCCATTTCATCTCCTAGCATACAGCGTGCCTCCAGCCAGCAGTGGGATGAACTGTTAGGTCAGTGGGCGATTCAGAAACTGCAAAATGGTGAAATGAAAATTCTGGATATTGCCACACCCCTGTTTGAACGTACTTTGATTCAGGCAGCACTGCAACAAACTCGTGGACGTAAACGTCATGCTGCCGAGCTTTTAGGCTGGGGTCGTAACACGCTAACTCGTAAACTCAAAGAACTGGGTATGAGTACAGCCGACGATGAGATCGAAGAAGAAGTTGAAGATTAACTTCTTCCTGTTATCAATAGCACTTTTTTAAAGTGCTATTGAAATTATTTACTTTTTATTGCTTATAACCAGCTTGGAGTAATTAAAAGAATAAGTAAAAATCTGTTTTATTGCTGATGGTCCCTATGTAAAAGTCTTCTTTAAAAATTTACCCGTTTATGGCATTTATAGCTTATGACTATCTGATAGGACAAAAGCTATGTTAAAGCCTATTTTATTTACTATACCTTTATGTGTAGCTATACCTATGATCAGTCATGCTACAGTTGGTGGTGGGCAGTATATTGAATTTTTAGGGTATGAACCTACCGACAAAAAAGTTTATCTGTTACGCCATTATGAAGACGGACGTGGCCGCCTGCCGCAACTTTATTACTATCAGTTTTATAAAGCTAATCAATCACCCAAGCTGTTTAAAGTAAATTCTTTATATATTAATCAACGCACCCGGAAGATTGATTATGACCAGTCAATTGATGTACTTCGGCCTGAACTCAATAAAATAAAACAACGACTTCAACCTTTACAGCTTATTACTCCCAAAATTTTTAATATTCATATTTTAAAAAAACAGCAAACGAATGTGCCAGCAATTTGGATAGATAAAACTCTCAAAGTACCTCAATACACTTATCAATATAAGGTGAGTTCTATATGGTTCAACAGTCAGCTACAGCAGGCTGTCAGCTATAAACCTTCACTTTCAGTCAAACAAGCATATTATATTCCCGCACAAAACCAAGTCTTGGTAACAGTACGTTATCTGGCATTTCCTGAAGAAACGGGCTATACCACTGAAGACCCGATTTCTTTAACAGTAAAAAGTAAAATATAACGCTAAATTTATACTTCATAAAAAAGCAGAGGCATTATGCCTCTGCTTTTTATATTTCAGTATTAAGCAGACTGCTTGCTACGCTCAGCAATAGGTATAACTTTACGCAGTTCATGACCGATATAATCAGCGCTTGGGCGAATAATACGGTTATCTGCACGCTGCTCCATTACATGAGCAGCCCAGCCAGTAACACGGCTCATTACAAAAATCGGTGTAAACAGCTTTGTTGGAATACCCATAAAATGATAAGCCGAGGCATGGAAGAAATCCGCATTACAGAATAGCTTTTTCTCGCGCCACATGACTTCTTCACAACGTACCGATACCGGATATAGAACAGTATCTCCGACATCTTTCGCAAGACGCTCAGACCAGACTTTAATAATCCCATTACGCGGATCATTGTCTTTATAGATGGCATGACCAAAGCCCATGATTTTTTCTTTACGTTCCAGCATGCCCAGCATCTCACGCTCAGCTTCTTCTGGAGACTGCCAGTTTTCAATCATATCCATAGCGGCTTCATTGGCGCCACCATGTAACGGACCACGTAATGAACCAATTGCGCCAGTAATGCACGAATGCATATCAGATAAAGTAGAAGCGCAGACACGTGCAGTAAAAGTTGAAGCATTGAATTCATGCTCTGCATACAAAATGAGTGATACATTCATCACCTGTTCATGCAGTTCATTGGGTTTTTTACCGTGTAACAAATGCAGGAACTGTGCACCAATAGAATCATCATCAGTACTTTCTTCAATACGTACACCATCATGACTATAGCGATACCAATAGCAGATAATTGCTGGTAAAGTCGCCAGGATACGGTCTGCGATATCCTGCTGCTGGTCAAATGATTTTTCTGTTTCCAGATTTCCCAGCATTGAAACACCAGTACGCATAACATCCATCGGATGTGAATCAGCCGGGATACGTTCCAGTACTTCTTTTAAAGCTTGGGGCAGTTGGCGCAAAGACTTTAACTTCGCCTTGTAAGAAGCCAGCTGCTCAGCAGTCGGCAACTCACCAAAGAAAATCAGATAAGCTACTTCTTCAAACTGACAGTTTTCTGCCAGATCCTGTACGTCATAACCACGATAAGTCAGGCCTGCTCCACTTTTTCCTACAGTTGAAAGTGCAGTTTTACCAGCAACCTGTCCGCGCAGTCCAGCGCCTGTCAGTACTTTTCCTTCAGCCATTGTTTTAATTCTCCTGCTTGAAGAGTTTGTCTAAGGTATTTTCAAAAGAGTGATAATCTAAAAATTCGTAAAGTTCTTTTCGTGGCTGCATTTTATCCAGCACATTTACCTGTGTACCTTGTTCACGAACGGAGCGCATTACTTCAAGCGCTGCTTTTTGCATGGCGCGTGTTGCAGAAAGCGGATACAGCACCATACGAATGCCCTGCTCAGCCAGCTCTTCCGTTGTATAATACGGCGTATCACCAAATTCAGTGATATTGGCCAGTACTGGTACACCTACTGCATCGCATACAGTGCGGTACATGGTAATATCGGTCATGGCTTCGGCAAAAATTGCATCTGCACCTGCTTCAACACAAGCACAGGCACGGTCAATTACTGCCTGCAGGCCTTCTTTTTGCAGCGCATCGGTTCGTGCCATCAAGACAAAATTGGGGTCAATTTTTGCATCGGCTGCAGCTTTAATACGGTCAACCATTTCCTGCTGTGACACAATTTCTTTATTTGGACGGTGTCCACAACGTTTTTGGGCAACCTGATCCTCAATATGAACTGCCGCCGCACCTGCACGGATCATCTGTTTAATACTGCGGGCAATATTAAAAGCGCCGCCCCAGCCTGTATCGATATCAACCAGTAAAGGAGTATCTACACGTTCAGTAATACGGCGTACATCTTCTAGAACATTATCTAGACTGGTCATGCCCAGATCAGGTAAACCGTATGAATAGTTCGCCACACCTGCACCTGATAAATATATTGCTTTATAGCCTACCTGGGTTGCCAGCATGGCTGCATAGGCATTCACTGTGCCCATGATCTGTAGCGGTTTTTCTGCTTCCAATGCTTGTCTAAATCTTAAACCTGCAGACATTTGTTGTGTCATGATCTCTTCCACAGTTCTTTCTATCGTTATTGAATTTTCAGTATAAGGTTTAATCTTTTAAACCGGTATGGCCTTTTAGAATACAGACTCTAAAACTTTAGTCAAAGAAAAATGAATCCATTTTCATTTTTTTGTTTATTAAATTATGACTGACAATAAGCTTTTGAGACCACACAGCGTTACAGAAATTAGCGCATAGTTTTGCTATACTCTTTCAAACTTATTGTTATCTTCCTTTCTTACTGTTTCTTTGTAGGTATCATTCATTGGTCCATCTTGCATCTACTGATTGCGAAAAACCGCAAACCCGTCGAGGACAGGAACGCCGAATGGCTTTATTGCTTAGTGCGAATGAGCTGTTTCTTGATAAGGGTTATGATGCGGTATCGCTTGATGATATTGTCCAACATGCCGGTGGTTCAAAAGCATCAATTTATAAATATTTTGGCAATAAGGAAGGTTTGTTTACAGCAATTTGTGACTATCGCCGGGAATTATTTTTTAAAGATATTTGTATTCCTTTTGACTTTCATATTAGCGAGTTACGTCACTATCTTGCGCATACACTCATCAATTTCTATCAACACTTGATACAGCCTGAAAATATGGCATTCATGCGTCTGGTGATTGAACAGGCTCAGCGTAACCCTGAGCTGGCACTCTATTTATACACTCAAGGTCCACAACATATCCAGCAGTGTATTGCGGTCGCTTTAGATAAAGGCCATCAGCAAGGTAAACTGGTTTGTCCTAATCCTAATTATTCTGCGATGATGTTTTTTGGAATTTTGAGAAATTTTGAATGGCGGATCCTGATGGGCCTTGCACCTGCTGAAGATCATCAGAAAATGATGGAATATATTCATTACTGTGTAGATTTATTCTTAAAAGGCCATCAAAAGGCTTAGTTCTTTTGCATTTTGATTCTCTTATAGTATATTAATTCGTTTCCTTTCCACTAACAGCAAGCAACTAATTGTTGTTTTATACAGCAATTATTGTGGAGCAAACATGACTCTACGGCATTTTCTTACTTTACGCGACTTATCAAGTCTGGAACTCAACCGCATCCTGGAACGCGCCAGCGAACTCAAGCGCATGCAGCACAACAATGAAGTCTATCAACCCTTTGTTGGTAAAGTATTGGGAATGATCTTTGAAAAATCAAGCACCCGTACCCGTATCTCTTTTGAAGCCGGTATGAGCCAGTTTGGTGGCGATGCAATTTTTCTGTCTTCACGTGATACCCAGCTTGGCCGAGGTGAGCCTATTGAAGACTCAGCCCGTGTAATCTCAAGTATGCTCGATATTGTCATGATCCGTACTTTTGGTCATGACATTGTCGAACGGTTTGCTTCTTACTCCAAAGTTCCAGTAATTAATGGCTTAACCGATGATCATCATCCTTGCCAGTTACTAGCAGACCTGCAAACCTATATCGAGCATCGTGGTTCGATTGAAGGCAAAACTGTAGCTTGGATCGGTGATGGCAATAATATGTGTAACTCCTATATTGAAGCTGCACATATGATGGGCTTTAAACTCAAGATTGCATCTCCAGCAGGTTATGAACCTAAAGAAGAATTTCTTACCGAATTTGCACATTGTGTTGAAGTCTTTAACAATGCAGAAGATGCTGCCGTCAATGCCGATTTGATCGTAACAGATGTCTGGGCCAGCATGGGGCAGGAAGAAGAACAGAAACTCCGTGAACAGGCATTTGCACAGTTTCAAGTAAATGAAAAATTGATGGGACTTGCACATCCGGACTGCCTGTTTATGCACTGTTTACCTGCTCACCGTGGTGAAGAGATATCAGAGAACATGCTGGATCATAAAAATGCAGTAGTATGGGATGAAGCCGAAAATCGTCTGCATGCTCAAAAAGCATTGGTAGAGTTCCTGCTCAATGAAAATATGAAACAGTCTTAATAAGTATCTTTTTGTATTAAAAGCATCCTCGGATGCTTTTTTTAAGCCTTGATCTTTATATAATAAAAACCATAATATTTATATCTGATTTTATAATGCTGATTAAAACGACTCTTTTCCTTTCTACCCTTCTATCTAGTTTTAGTCTATACGCACAGCCCACCAGTCTGGATCAGTACTTAATACAAGAGCGCATTATAAGCTCCGATCATAAGATTACTGATAAAAACCGTCTGAATGATGTGCTACAGGCTTTGAGTGAAGAAAATTCACGTGTTCTACCTTATCAAGTCGATGAAAATACTGTTCTTGAACAGGTCATGAGCTATGCAGATCATATAGAGGTACAGGGACTAATTGTTACACCTGATTTTAGGCAGTTTGCCCAGTCTGTAGGACAAAATAAAGTAGAACAATTATTTAGAAAAGGAGTCATCAACAACTGTTCGCACTTTTTTGAACATGAGTTTCAGCGCGTTAACCCATATGAATTAAACATGACACTTAATTCTGACTATGGACGATATCAGATTAAAATGAAAAATACCCAGTGCAAGTTTTAACATAAAGACTCAAGGGCAAATTACTATATGTGCTTTAACGTAGCCATCCTTGAGGCTGTAAAATAATAATACTTGCACCTAAAAGCACAATTGCTCCGCCTAACAGATCCCAGCGCGTCAATATGACCTGGTCAACCCAGCGTAACCATAAGAGCGCTGTGAATATGTAAATTCCGCCATAGGCTGCATAAATTCGTCCTGAGGCTGCCGGATGTAAAGTCAGCAACCATACAAAAATTGCCAGACTAATTATTGCAGGTAGCCACAACCAGGCTGACTTACCGTCTTTTAATATCAGATAGGGAAAATAACAGCCAAGAATTTCAGCCAACGCTGTCATAAAGAATAAAAAGAAAGTTGTTAAAATCTTAGTAAATTGTAAGTCCATAAAATTTCCAAAAAATAACCCGTGTCGAAACACGGGTTATATCTTTAAATAGAGCTTAAGCAGGTTCAGCTGTCTGGTCTTCAAAAACTTCCAATTTCAGCCCAACAGCCTGTCCATTTTCTTTTTTCACCGATACCGCAACGTTACCGCCATGTTCAGCCAGCTCACCAAACAGGATCATTTCTGCAAGCGGTTTTTTCAGATGTTCCTGAATCAATCGCTGCATTGGACGTGCACCCATCAGACGGTCATAACCCTGTTCTGTTAACCATTCGCGCGCACTCTGATCCACTTCCAGTACAACTTTTTTCTCATCCAGTTGTGCTTGCAGTTCTGTGAGGAACTTGTCTACTACAGATTCGATAATCGTAGTTGGTAATGGCTTAAATTGAATTACGCCATCCAGACGATTACGGAACTCTGGTGAGAACGCTTTCTTCATTGCTTCCTGATTATCATTACTGTTGTCCTGCTCTACGAAACCAATACTAGTACGCGAAATACTTTCTGCACCGATATTTGTAGTCATGACCAGGATCACATTGCGAAAATCTGATTTACGGCCATTATTGTCTGTCAGTGACCCATGATCCATCACTTGTAATAACAGGTTAAATACATCCGGATGAGCTTTTTCAATTTCATCCAGAAGCAATACACAGTGCGGATTTTTATGGATTGCATCAGTCAGCAGACCACCCTGATCATAACCAACATAACCAGGAGGAGCACCTATCAGACGTGAAACCGTATGACGCTCCATATATTCGGACATATCAAAGCGTACCAGCTCAAGCCCTAAAATTTTTGCCAGCTGTTTGGTCACTTCAGTTTTACCAACACCTGTTGGTCCTGCGAATACAAAACTGCCAACCGGCTTATCTGGCGACTTAAGGCCGGCCCGCGATAGCTTGATTGCTGAAGCCAGTGCAGTAATTGCTTCATCCTGTCCAAAAACAACACGTTTTAGATCACGCTCTAAATGACTCAGTACTGTTTTATCATCTTTAGAGACAGTTTTGGGTGGAATACGGGCAATTTTTGAAATAATATCTTCAATATTTTCAACTGTAATCAGGGTATTGTCTGCATCAGCTTTTAATCTCCGCTGTGCCCCCGCTTCATCAATTACGTCAATTGCCTTGTCTGGCAGAAAGCGGTCATTAATAAATTTGGATGATAGCTCTACCGCAGCAACCAAGGCACTATCTTCATACTCTACATGATGAAAGTCTTCGAATTTAGGTTTTAAGCCACGTAGAATATCTATACTTTCTGAAAGTGTCGGTTCGTTTACATCAATTTTCTGGAATCGACGTGATAAGGCATGATCTTTTTCAAATACTTGACGGTATTCTTGGAACGTGGTTGAACCAATACAACGTAAAGTACCATTTGCCAGCGCTGGCTTAATCAGGTTTGATGCATCCATCGTGCTGCCCATACTAGAGCCTGCACCAATAATCATATGAATTTCATCAATAAATAACACAGCTTCCGGTTTTTTCTTCAGGGCATTTAACAGCTGTTTTAAACGCTTTTCAAAGTCTCCACGGTATTTGGTGCCTGCGACTAGCGCACCAATATCCAGACTGTAAATTTCAGCATTCGCCAGTGGCTTAGGCGCCTTGTTATTGACGATCAGCCATGCAAGGCCTTCAGCAATTGAAGTTTTTCCCACACCTGGATCACCCACCAGAAGCGGATTATTTTTACGGCGACGACATAAAATTTGTGCGGCACGCTCGATTTCTTTTTCACGACCAATCAGTGGATCAGTTTTACCTTTTTGAGCTTCAATATTCAGATTTGTAGTATAGAGTTCCAGCGGCCCTGCATTGGCAGAACTGGTGGCCTCGCCTTCAATATCTTCAGCTTCTTCTTCCATATGTACTTCGTCTTTTCGAGTACCATGCGAAAGATATTGAGTCAGGGTCAAACGGTTAATCTGATGACGCTTGAGCAAATAGACTGCAAAGGAATCCCGCTCAGAGTACATTGCAACCAAAACATCGGCACCTTCTACAGTACGGTCACCGCCACTGGACTGTACATGAAAAATAGCACGTTGCAGAATCCGGTCAAAGCTTTCTGTCGGATGTGGTGCCTGGTCACTGTTTTCACCAAGTTTAGGGGTATGTTGTTCTACATATTCTTCTAGCTCTTTACGCAGTAAAACGATATCTGCACCGCATGCTTTTAACGCATTAACTGCAGAATCATTGTCCAGCAAAGCCAGCAATAGGTGTTCAACCGTTAGGAACTCATGTCTCTTTTGTCGAGCCATGCTTACAGCCAAACGTAAGGATACTTCGAGTTGACGACTGAGCATGCGACCCCCTTAATCTTTTGGCTCAATTTGGCAAAGTAATGGATGACCTTGCGACCGAGCATAATTGTTTACTTGGTTTGCCTTGGTCTCCGCAATATCTCGCGGATAGATGCCAGCAACCCCTTTTCCTTCATAATGTACTGTTAGCATTACTTGAGTTGCCTGGTCAAGATTTAATGCAAAGTATTGTTGTAAAATTTCAATTACAAAGTCCATTGGGGTGTAGTCATCATTTAGTAAAACAACGGCATACAGGGGTGGTTTTTTTAACTGCGGAGGTGCAGGTTTAACTGCAATTTCTCCATCAGCTTCATCATTTTGCGAATCGCTTAAGCGTGGATTAAGATGCCAATCAACTAGGCCGGTCTGACAAAAAGAGGCTTTCACTTCGTTTAAGGTTATTTTACGCTTAGTAGCTCGCATACAATCTTTATTTCACTTACTGTGCATTTGCTTCTGCTTGAGGAATTTCAGAAATAAATGCTGATGAATTTTCAACAGGTTTTCCACGTTGCCAGCTGAAACGCTTGATGACTGGCGTGCCTGCTCCAGTTAAACGGACCTCAATAAATTGAGGTGTAAAGCCTTTTGGCATAGTCCAGCGCCCGGTCAGACGCTCAAAGTCTTCGAAATTAAATTTATTGTCTTCAAGAGGTACAACCAGCACCTCTGTGCCCTGAATCAGGCGCAGCTCAACCGAACCTGAAGCACGACGTTTATTGGGGCTGACCTGTACCAGATCAAGCTGGTACTCATAAGCATTTTCAGAAAGCGGTTTAATTCCCAAATTTTGTATAGTCAGACTCAGGCCACCACGGTCACGTAGTACTTCACGATAGATCAGGCTCATACCCTCAACCTGAGACTGCTTGGCACGGGCTTCATTTAATGCAGTATACAAATCGTTAGAATTGCTTACCGCCACATCGCGCTCCTGAATTGCTGCATTCAAGCTCTTGTTCAAGGCATTTAGAGCAGTTTTCTGCTTCTGGACCACTTCAACCAGTTGCTCGGCATCTGCATCATAACCGACCACTGACAAGCCTTGACGATGGCCAACTGAATATCCTAATGCCAGGCTTCCTAATGTCAGAAGTGCTCCTCCCATAACCAATGGCATATTGGTTTGCAAAAATGGCTTCTTCACTTTATGTGACGTGGTATTAGGTTCTGTGTTTTGCATCGTCATCTCTAAAATACAAAAATTTTTTCAAAGCACACATTTAAATCTAAAAATAAATATGTGTGAAGTTCAAAAGCGTTTTTTATGGTAATAAGCCAATACCGGTCAGACCAGCATTTTCAGCAAAACCAAACATTAGGTTCATATTTTGTACCGCTTGACCCGCTGCACCTTTAACAAGATTGTCCTGAACCACTAAAATAACCAGTTTTGTTGGCTGTGGCTTATACAGGGCAATACGTAACTGGTTGGCACCACGTACACTACGAGTTTCAGGTGAGCTACTGGATGGCATTACATCAACAAACTGTTCATCGGCATAAAAGATTTCATAAAGTGACTGTAGATCAGTATTTTGTCCCTGTTCAGTTAAATCAACATAAATAGTACTGAACATACCGCGAATCATCGGTACCAGATGTGGAATAAACAGAATCTGGTCAAATACACCGCTCTGGCCAGAAATGTTCTCTAACGCCTCTACTATCTCTGGATGATGACGGTGACCGGCAACACCATAAGCTTTAAAATTATCGGCATTTTCGCTGTAAATCATGCCAAGACTGGCTTTACGACCCGCCCCTGAAACGCCAGACTTAGCATCAATAATAATACTGGCTGGTTTAACCAGCTCTTGTTCAGATTTAAATAGTGGCGCCAGACCAAGTTGAACCGTAGTTGGATAACAGCCCGGATTTCCTACTACCTTAGCCTGCTTGATTTTTTCACGGTTAAGTTCGGTTAAACCGTAAACTGATTCAGTCAATATATCCGGACAGCTATGTTCCAGACCATACCATTTCTCGAACTGCTGTAAGTTCTGTAAACGGAAGTCAGCTGCCAGATCAATCACTTTGGTATTAGCAGCAACCAGCTCGGCAGCGTGCTTCATGGCAACACCGTGCGGTGTGGCAAAAAACACCACGTCACAATGTTTCAGGACATTCATATCCAAGTCTGAAAACTGGAGATCGGTATAGCCGCGCAGACTTAGGAACATGTCATCTACACGCTTGCCTGCTTCTGTACGTGAGGTGAGTACACTGACTTGAACATCGGGATGCCGTAATAAAAGACGTAGCAATTCAACGCCTGTATAACCTGTACCACCCACAATTCCGACAGAAATCACTCTTATTTCCTCAAGGTTTACCTAAACCCGGCTAGTATGGCAGTTCATCTCATTTTCTACAATGTGCAACTGCATCAGATCACAGTCTATATATACCACCAGCCAGGTAACTTATAACTCTTAAGCTGCTGGCGGTGCACCAGATAATCTGGATCATGCCGCGCCACTTCTGCCCAAAACAGAGGACTATGATTAAAATGCCGGGTATGTGCCAGTTCATGAATACACAAGTAGCGCACCAGTTGCTTTGGCATTAATATCGCGCCTGCATGCAGCATAATATCATGTACACTGCTGCAACTCCCCCACCGGGTCTTGGGCTGGCGAATACTGCATGTTTTATACGGCAACCCAATTTCCTGACTTATGGATTCGAGATAATCAGGTAGAAGCTGCTTTGCCTGATCTATTACAAAGGCTTTTAAGCTATGTTCAGGATGATTCTGATTAATAAGAATCTGCTGCTCTATATTTAAAATAAAAGAGTTTTTTTGCGCACATTGCTTTATTGCAAGCTCGGCAGGGCAATTAAAAAATTTTATAGACTCTGGAATAGAAAACAGATCTGGTATCTGGCTCTGCTGTTTATGCCATGTCTCTAACAACCAGTTCTCTGCCTGAGATAAAAACTGTTCTATCTGTTTCTTAGTACAACGCAGAGGTACAGTGAGCCGCACCCCTTGTGGTTCGACACGCAATCGCAAACGCTTTGCTGTTGCATGCCGAACAATTCTGATTTCAGGTAATTCAGCCTGCTGCATTAAATGGCTGTACGTTCTTCAATGCCATTATTGGTGGCCACAATTGCAATATCAGCTTTGTTGATCGCAAATATACCGTTGGTTACTACTCCCGGAATATTATTGATGGTTTTTTCAAGTTCGAGTGCATTCAAGATATTCAGATTATAGACATCCAGAATCACATTACCATTATCTGTAATCACCCCTTCACGATATACCGGATCGCCACCCAGACTTACCAGTTTACGTGCTACCGCAGAACGTGCCATAGGAATGACTTCTACAGGCAAAGGAAAATCACGGCCCAGCTGTTCTACCCACTTCGAGTCATCTACAATACAAACAAATTTCTTGGCAATTGAAGCAACAATCTTTTCACGAGTCAGTGCTGCACCGCCCCCTTTAATCATATGCATATGACGGTCGATTTCATCTGCACCATCGACGTAGGCATCCAGACCGCCAACATGGTTCATGTCAACCACTTCAATTCCCAATTTTTTCAGTCGCTCTGCTGTTGCATTAGAACTGGCCACTGCTGCTTCAAGTTGCAGCTCTGGCAATAACTCGATCAGGAAATTAACCGTGCTCCCTGTGCCTACGCCCAAAATACCGCCTCGAGGCAAATGTTTTAGCGCCGCTTTGGCAGCTGCCTGTTTTTTTTCATCTTGGGTGGTATACAGACTCATGACTTCACTCAACTATTTTTAGCAAATTGGCCAATTAAACGGCGCAAATGTACAGGGGTTTGTTACAATAAGCCCCTATTTTAAACTGTTAGATGGAAGATTAACATGCTGTCTCGTTTGGTTCGACAAATTTTACAAGCAACGGTTTATGATGTTGCAATCGAAACCCCACTCGAAGCAGCGCCACGAATTAGTGAAAAACTAAACAACAATATTCGCTTTAAACGTGAAGACTTACAGCCAGTTTTTTCATTTAAGCTGCGCGGTGCTTATAACCGCATTAGCCAATTACCCAAAACTCAGCTAGAACGTGGCGTAATTACAGCTTCAGCAGGTAACCATGCCCAAGGTGTTGCCCTGTCTGGAAAGAAACTGGGAATTCGCGCCATTATTGTTATGCCAAAAACTACACCAGATATTAAAATTCAGGCTGTAAAACGCCTTGGTGGTGAAGTGGTTCTGCACGGTGATTCTTTTGATATTGCCAACAAATATGCAATTCAACGTGCATCAGAAGAAGGTATGACTTTTATCCCGCCTTATGACGATGAACTGGTTATGGCCGGACAAGGGACCATCGCCAATGAAATTTTGCGCCAGTGGCGTGATGTAGAATATGTATTTGTTGCAGTAGGTGGCGGTGGCCTGATAGCAGGTATAGCTGCCTATTTAGGTGATGTTGCGCCACATGTAAAAGTGATTCCTGTCGAATATGATGAATCAGCCTGTTTAAAGGCAGCCCTAGAATCTGGTGAGCGTGTAATTTTGCCATCGGTAGGCCTGTTTGCAGATGGTACAGCCGTAGCACAGATTGGTGAAAAGCCTTTTGAAGTAATCCGCTTGCAGAAATCTGATAATTCGGGCCCGATTGTTGAGCCTGAGGTTGTTCTGGTAAATACAGACGAAATTTGTGCAGCAATTAAAGAAATATTTGATGAAAACCGCAGTATTGTCGAACCTTCGGGTGCAATGGCATTGGCAGGTATTAAAAAGTATGTTGAACAGCATAAACTGACTGGTAAAAATATTGTGTCTATTGTTTGCGGTGCAAACATGAACTTTGACCGATTACGCTATATCGCTGAACGTACAGAACTGGGGGAACGTCGTGAAGCAATCTATGCTGTAACCATTCCTGAACAGAAAGGTGCCTTTTTACAATTTTGCCGAACCCTGCAAGGTCGTAATATTACTGAATTTAACTACCGCGCCAGTGAAAGTGACTCGGCACAGGTTTTTGTGGGCATCAGTTTAAAAGGTGGTGAAGCAGAACGCCATGAAATCCATAACCTGCTAAAAGAAAGTTACGAGGTGGATGACCTGTCCGATGATGAAGTTGCCAAGCTGCACATCCGCTATTTGATTGGTGGCCATGCCAATATTGAAAATGAGCGCCTGTTCCGGGTAGAGTTTCCGGAACGTCCAGGTGCCCTGCTGACGTTCCTTGAACGCCTTGGCCCGACTCATAATATTACCCTGTTCCACTACCGCAACCATGGCGCAGCTGAAGGACGGGTTCTGGTGGGTATGGAAGCGACAGATGCCAAGCAGAATCCGGATGGAATAATTGAAACCTTGAAAACAATCACTTATCCGTATGAAGAAATAACTCATAATATTGGCTATAAGCGTTTTCTTAAATAGTTTCTGGTAAATAGAAACCGGCCTAGAGCCGGTTTTTTATTTTATATCATTTTATTTAAACCTATCCGTTTGGGGTTTTAAAACACTTTAAAATTTTCTTTTTTATTAAGGTAATACCCTGTATTTTTTGTAACACAGCAACCTCAAAATAATTAAAACTAAAGTGATATTATCACGCTGTATAATAGATTAAGCTTTGTACTCTTTACAGTGCAGACTTTAGAAGAAAGATAGCAGGTTTTCTGAATGGCTTTATTTACCGTAATTGGTCTGGGTAGCTTTGGAGCTACTGTCGCTACCGAACTTACCCGCCTCAAGCATGACGTGATTGGTATAGATCTGGTTAAACGTCACGTTGAAAATATTGGTGACCAGTTATCACATGCAGTGATTGCCGATGCGACTGATGAACATGTGCTCGAAGAGCTTAATATTCAGGATTGTGATGCTGTCGTAGTGGCAATTGGTGAGGATATTGAAGCCAGTATTTTATGTGTTCTACACCTGAAAAACATGGGGGTAAACAAGATCTGGGTAAAAGCCAAGACCAAGGCACATCATATGATTCTGAGTCATTTAGGCATCGACAAGATCATTCACCCTGAAGAAGATATGGGGATCAGGGTCGCCCAAGCTTTAAATTATCCTATGGTCAGCCGTTATATGGCACTTGAGGATGATCATTTTATAGTTCGGATCAATATTGAAAATAAACTTGAAGGAGTGCATCTGTTTGGCCTGATTAACCAGGTCGCAAAAGTTCATCTGCTGCTTTTAAAGCGCGGCAAAGAAATTTTTTATGAGCCTGCTCCAGATTTCACTTTAAAGTATGGGGATATTTTAATCATAGAAGGCTCTCTGGAGCAGCTCCAAAGACTTTCAATGCGTTTTCTCTAACATGCATTTTCCTAATTTTAGACATCTCACACAACGAACTGTTAACCTGAGCCCTCCTACACTTCTGGCTTTAGGATTTTTAAGTTTCATTCTGGTTGGAACCCTGTTGTTGCGCCTGCCTATCTCTCACCACGGCCATTTGAGCTGGATGGATGCATTATTTACTGCTACATCGGCAGTCACGATTACTGGTTTATCCACCATCAGTGTTCATGACTCTCTAACAGGTTTTGGCCAGACAGTACTCTTGCTCCTTATTCAGAGCGGGGGCCTAGGTTTTATGACCTTTGCCATTCTGGCAGCACTGAGCCTTTCTCCTAAAGTACGTCTCAGACAGCAGATGATGGCACAAACTGCTACCGGACAAACCAATCTGTCCAAAGTCACTTTTGTAGCCAAAGGCGTTTTTTTCTATACTTTATTTTTTGAGCTCATCGGCACAGTCATATTAACGGTATTATTTACGCCTGAATACGGCTTTCCAACTAGCCTGCATTATGCAATTTTTTACAGTATTTCTTCATTTAACAATGCCGGTTTTTCTATTTTTGGCGATAGCCTGATGAGCTTTGAAGGGCAATATCTGGTTTACTTGGTTATTAGCCTGCTCTATATCATTGGGGGAATCGGTTTTATTGTACTCATGGATATAAAACGCTCCAAAAGCTGGAGCAAACTTAGCGCCAACAGCAAGTTGGTATTGAGTTCCATTGCCATTATCAATCTGTTGGCTTTTATAGTGATCTGGATGTTAGAAGCAACCAATTATCAGACGCTCGGTCAGCTAAATCTGGGTGAACAGGCTGTACATGCTTGGTTTCAGGCCACTGCGCCACGTTCCTCTGGCCTAAATACCATTGATACAGGTTCAATGACGAGTACTTCGACGTTAGTGGTGATGCTATTGATGTTTATTGGAGGTGGCTCTCTCAGCACGGCGGGTGGTATTAAAGTAGGTACATTTGTAGTCTTACTGCTCAGCGTAATTTCTTTCTTGCGCCGTAATGAGGAAGTCCGTGCTTTTAACCATTCAATCTCACAGGAAACCACAGTGAAGGCACTGGCCGTCGCCATGATTACCTGCATTTTAATCTTTGGAGGATTTTTCCTGATTCTTCTGCTGGAACCCCGGCAAAACTTTTTGGATCTGCTATTCGAAATTGTCTCTGCTGCATGTACTGTAGGTTTATCGCGCGGGATTACCAGTGAACTGAGTCCTGGCAGCTTAATGATCCTTATTTTCCTGATGTATGCCGGACGGCTTGGTCCTTTAACATTAGCATATCTGATTGCAACTCCAAAGAAGAGCCGGCTTAAGCACCCGCCAACCGATATCCAGATCGGTTAAATTAAAAAAACCACTCTTGAGAGTGGTTTTTTACAGTAGGGCTCTAGTACCAGTTCATGAGTGAAACACCCAGACCCACATAGGTAGCACGGTGATTATAATCAATCAAGCTCTCGCCATAACCATCAAACAATTGAAAATGTCCACGCAATTTGCCGCTAATCGGGAATGCCCAGTCAAATTGGGCAGCACCATGTGAGTCATCGCCTCCTTTTAAAGAGTGCCGCAACATCAAAGAGAAATCGTGATCTTTCCAGCGATAGAAGGCCGTTAAATCTCCACGGCCGATATAGTCATCAATATCTGCATTGTTGTCATCACTTGCATTTTCCTCAATACGGTACCAAGGTCGCAGCATAAGAGCAAAATTTTCATGCTCAAGCCCGACATTCATAATGATACGGTTCCAGCTACGCGATAAAGGATCTGCACGGCCGTTAGACTGGTGATTAAAAGTCAAACCCAGTAACCGGCCGTTTAAACCTAGCAAATTATAATTCGTGCGGAACATCAGGCTGACTTCAGGCTCATAATTAGTTTCCCGAAACGGACGGGATTCATCTTCGTTATATACCTGCCAGCGTGACGACTGGGTATAACCTAACCATAGGTCGCCATTATCACCAAATATATTTTCTGCCGCTTTGGTTTTAAAGGAAATCTGGAACTTGGCTTCAATTGACTTAAGGTCCTGTGCATCTTCTGCAGAGACTGTATTTTCAGGATTTGGACTCGAAGGTGTTTCATTTTTATCGCTGGTCCAATAAGCTGGCAGCAAATAGACTGGCTGGTGAGCACGAATATTCCATGTACCGAGCTTGCTTTCTGGAGAAAGCTCCCAACGGCGGTCCAGCAATGAAACATTCGGATCAATTTTTGGATCTTCTACTGCTTTGCGTTGAGCCACCACTAAAGGTTTTTCTGCTTCGGGTACCACAAACAATGCATCATAACAGGCCAGACGATCTGCATTGGAAGCAAGTCCTACACATGCTTGTGCACTCGCAGGTTTAGCCGCCGCAGGATCTTCCGCATGGCTTGTAGACACCACCACCACGCCAAGTATCGCAAGGATACCCAGCTGAAGTGAGGGCCGTTCAAAGGCTTTGAACGACATTTTATTCTCCAGTTTTCAGTTTTATTTATTTGACTTGTTTAATTTCAAAACCGAGTTGTACTAATTCATCACGCTTTGCAAATGGTGCAACCACCGCTCTAACCGGTTTCTGACCGGTCAGATAAATATTTACAACCCGTTTCAGATCATCAAAAGTAGTCTGTAATATACGCTGACGCAAGATTTTTCTAAAGGCTGGCGTACGTTCATGCAGTAATGCATAACATGCTGTAATAGCTTCACCCGCTGGAGAACCCGGCTTATCCATACTGGCAACCAAACCAAGAATAGCCTCTTCTAACTGGTGTGGTTTTTGTTCAGCATTAAATAACCAGTTCAAGCTTGAATCAAAGTCGTTGAAAGTTTCTGCGAGACGTGGATCGCGATAACTATAGAAACGGAAACTGCAAGCATTACCATCATAGCTGGCTCCTCCACCATAAGCCCCACCTTTTTCACGAATAGCGCTATGCAAAAAGCCGTTACGCAAGTATGCAGCCAATACCATTAACGGTGCAGCATCCGGGTGGGAGACTTCAACAGCCTGATAAGCTGAGGCACAGAACTGAACATTAGACTGGATTAACCAGGCTTCATCCGCGTTATTATCTTCGAATTTAACCTGAGTCAGCTCAGCTTGAGTTTGATATACAGCCAGTTTATTCCATACGTCCTGGATTTCTTCCAACAAGCGTTCAGTCTGGTGTTCTTCACACACCAGCAAAAACTGTTTAGGAGCCTGTAACAGTTTGCGATGAATTAACTTCAACTCATCAATAAGGCGATGATACTCTGCCTCATCTTTTTCAATGTTGCTGATCAGATCTGTCATCCAGTTGAGCGCACCCAGTCCTGTCGTATGATAATCACGACGAGCCAGCGCACTCATGTTACGTGACGCTGTTTGCATCGCATAACTATGTCCTGAGCCGGAAATCCGTGAATGCCAACGGGTTTTACGCTGTTGCAGAAGTTCTATGATACGGTTCTTTTCATCAAAACGAAGCTGCTCAAAAGCCAGCTTGAGTAGATGGATCGCGTCAAATTTATTAACCAGTGATTTGGTGGTTAATGTCAGCCAGGCACTTATACGACCTTTATCATTAACTTTGCTGCGTAATGAAGCACCCATGCCTAATCCACCACTCACTGCAGTTTGCAGCTGTTGCAGTTCAAGATAGCCATACTCTCCTGCACCCACCTCACCCATCAGGATTGAAAGCAAGTTAAAGTAAGGTGAATTTATTATCTCATCAGGAATCTGGATCAGCACCTGCTGATAATAAATACCATTTGTTCCAGCATGGTAAAGATTTAAAGGGGTATCCAGATTATTACAGATAATTTCACGCAGCTGACCCTGTACAATGTGCAGCTCTTCAGGCACATCCTCCAAACCTACTTTAGGCAATAGGTCCAAATCATCTTCCATATTCTGACGTTGCTTCAATGCTTCTGTATTTTCCAGAATCTGTTTACGGTCTGCTTCAGACAATGTCTCAGCGAGTTTAGCCAGACGAGCTTTTTCAGCCTGCTCATCCTTTAGAGACTTTTCAGCATCAGGCACCAGAGTCAGTTGAACACGATGCGGGTTATCAAGCAGATAAGTCTGGATCAGGCTAGACAGCCACATTGGGTCTTTTAGTTCTTCTCTTACCTGTTCAATCGCGCTGTCGACATCCCATACATGAATCGGGTCATTGTGATGAATAGCACTACTCAAACCATTCAGGATCAGACTGAGGCCATAAGGTGTACCATCACCACCAATTTCACGCTGATGCAGTTCGATCTGATGCAAAATTGCTTCAATCAGTTTTGGATCTACAGGTCTTGATGCCACTTCCTGCAAGATATTAAGTACGCCTTCCTTAAATGTCTGTGCATGCTCCGGATTAGAGCCTTGTACTGCACAATAAAAAGTCATCTCAAAGTTGCTGTCATCTACTCCCATAAACGGGCCTGTAGACTGTGCGTATCCACAGGTTTCCAAATAATGCCGTAAGGGTGAAGCCGAGTCTTCCAGTAATATGCCTTCAACCAGACGCATACCTAAACGCAATTTGATGTCACTAGCCTGAGGTAATAACCAGCCCAATACGTGATAAGTTTTATCTGTTAGCTCATCGCCATCTACTGCATAAGTTTCAGTAACTTCTATAGGGGCTGACAGGCGTTTTTCCGGAGTTGAATAGAGTGTTTTTCCAGGTTTAAACTTGTTTAAAGCCAGCGTTTCAAACTGTTCCTGCAACTCATACGCCGAAAGATTACCAAAAGTCATAAAGACTGCATTACTTGGATGATAATGCGACTTATAAAAATCGACTAACTGCTCATAAGTCAGATCAGGAATGTCTTTAGGATCACCACCTGAATTATAATGATAAGTGGTTTGTGGGAATAAATGTTCTGCCAGCTGATGATACAACTGATCTGAAGGTGAACTCATCGCCCCCTTCATTTCATTAAAAACCACGCCCTTATAGACAGGCTGGTCATCTTCGAGCTCTACCCGAATACCTTCCTGAGCAAAATCCAGAGGATTCAGGTTTGCAGCAAAGGCTGCATCGAGATAAACAGATAACAGGTTCTGAAAATCTTTCTTGTTTTGGGTCGCAAACGGGTAGGCTGTCCAGTCTGCCGCTGTAAAAGCATTCATGAAAGTATTTAATGAACGGCGGATCATTAAAAAGAATGGATCACGGACCGGAAATTTTTCTGAGCCACATAAAGCAGTATGCTCCAAAATATGAGCAGTACCTTTTGAATCCATGGGCTGGGTACGAAAAGCTACCAAGAATACGTTTTCATCATAGTCAGTGGCTAGATGGTAATGCACCGCCCCTGTAACCTTGTGTTTGTATTCAGACACTAAAATGTCTAGGGCCTCGACATGGTGTTGACGTACCAACTGAAACGCGGGATGAACAGTTTGATTAATGGTTTCAGTGACATCGACAGTCATGTGATCTCCTCATACTTTTAAAATATTCAATAAATTGCATTATACCTATAGTTTTAGTCACAATTCACGTTTTAAACCTGACTAAAACAATAGATTTTTAATGATGGCATGATCGGTTTTTTCAACCTTGTCTCAAATAAACAGTAGGTTTCAAGATGGCTAGATTCAGTATGGTCCTAATTCCGGTTCAGCTAAAGTAAAATAGTTGCTAACCATCTATTTCAATAGGGAGGAATTAAAAACGTACCCCCTCTTTCAATAAACATATTGAATTTTATTCATTAATCTATAAGAAATATAAGCATTAAGGTAAACTTGTTTTTTTATATGATAAATGGCGAGAAACATGGCGACTGTTGACCTTTTTGCAATTGGCAATGCATTAATTGACCAAGAATTTAGAGTTACTGATGAATTCCTCACTCAGCAGAATCTGCAAAAAGGTACCATGCAACTGGCCGAAGGTGATGTTCAGTCAGCCTTATATGAGAATCTGAAAGCAACCCAAGTTTATAAAGGTCAGGCAAGCGGTGGCTCAGCAGCCAATACAACGGTGGCATTTAGTGCCCTAGGCGGTAAAGCATTTTATGCCTGTCGTGTAGGTAATGATGAGCTTGGCCTAGTCTATCTTAACGGTTTAAATGCAGCCGATGTAAAAACCAGTGCCAAGTCAATTAGTGATGGTGTAACCGGTACTTGCATGGTACTCATCAGTGAAGATTCTGAACGTACCATGCAAACCTATCTTGGGATTACTGCTGAACTCTCGGAAACCCAGATTGATTTCTCGCCTCTTCAAACTGCAAAGTGGTTATATATTGAGGGTTATCTGTCAACCAGCCCCACTGCACGTGCCGCTGTACGTGAAGCACGTCGTATTGCCCGTACACATGGGGTAAAAATTGCGCTGACTTTATCTGATCCGGCTATGGTGCAGTATGCACGTGAAGGGCTGGACGAAATGATTGATGACGGTGTAGACCTGCTATTCTGTAATGAACATGAAGCTATGATGTATACCGGCGCCTCAACTGCAGAGCAGGCCTTAGAAAAATTGAAATTTAAAAGTCGGTATGTTGTTATTACCCGCAGCGCACAGGGTGCAATACTTGCTACAGCTGAACAGCATTTGCAGATACCAGGTCGTAGCGTAATCGCTGTAGATGCCAATGGCGCAGGTGATGCATTTGCTGGGGCTCTACTTTATGCTATGAATGCAGGTATGGATATAAAAACTGCGGCAGAACTGGCTATTTTAATTTCTAGTGAAGTGGTTGCAAATTTTGGCCCCCGGTTAACTCTGGAGCAATACCGTCAGCTCTTGCAAAAATTTAAACAGGAAACTGCATAATATGGAAAGAATATGCTTGACTGAAGATATACCAGAACGTGAAGCCCGCAGCTATGAAACAGCTAATGGTGATAATATTTTTATCACCCAGCGCGACGGATGTTTTTATGCTTACCAGAATCTTTGTCCGCATCTGCAAACCGAGCTTGAATTTTTAGAGAACCAGTTTCTCGACCGTGATCAGGAATTCATAGAATGCTCGACTCATGGTGCCTTGTTCCTGGTCGAGACAGGAGAGTGTATTTCTGGTCCTTGTCAGGGTCAGTCGCTTGAGAAAGTTGCCATTAAGGTCCATTCTGACGGCGGCATTTATCTAGAAAATTAATTAAAGGTTCTGTCATGGCTGCGCTGCTGCTTAATTATTATTTGATGCCATTTAATGTCAGTTTATTGGCTTTAGTGTTGCTCAGCATGGCAGAAACTATCGGCATGCAGTTCGGTTTTCGGCCCAGCGATTTACTCAAACGCTTTATACCGGTCTGGATCTCGAACTCCCCCCTCTTCGATGTAAAGTTTTCTAAGGTTTTGATCTTTGTATTTTTGCTCATGAACTTTAGCTTTGCAGGGTATTTTTTGCAGTTCGTTTACTTCGCCAATCAACAGCAGCTGATTTCACCTTTTTATATTATTTTACCTGCTCTGATTATTGCAATTTTCTTTACCATGTTCATGATCCATTGCCTGGATCAGGTGATTAAACCCAAGCTGAACCAAAAAAATACCAGCCTGCTGGGGCGACTGGCAACGATCTCTAGTGGTAGCGCAAGACCAGGGTTTTCAGCCCAGGCCAGAGTCAGAGATGAGTTTGGACAGCTACATTATGTACAGGTTGAGCCAGAATTTGGTGAATTGGAATTTCAGTCACAGGTAATCTTGATTCGGTTTAAAAAATCACATTATATGGCCAAAAAAATTTCCGAATCAAACCGCCTGTTCAATCCGGAATTATAGAGTCCTGATAAACTATTTAGAAATTAGAATTTATATAATTCTTCTACCATTGCATGGTAATAAAATTATAAGTCCAGTCCATCAATGACCTTATTCTCACGCAAAAGCTGTAATTGCTCTTCGGTTTTAAACTCTCGGAGAATCTGGCCAGTATGCTCACCCAGTCGTGGTGGTGCTTGCCAGTATTCTACTGGCGTATCTGATAATTTGATTGGCGAGCCTATAACTCTGAATGCAGGATTAAGCACATGGGGCAGCTTGACCAGCATCTGTCTTGCCTGTACTTGCGGCTCTGCAAATGCCTCTTCTATCGAATTTATCATACCGACTGGTACTTTCACTGCATGGATTCGCTCTACCCAATACTGGGCATTTTCTTGCAGAAAATAATCTGACAGTATACCCACCAGTTCATGCCGGTGTTTTACCCGGCTCTGGTTGGTTAAAAATTCAGAACGCCCTAATAAATCCTTCCGGTCAATAGCGATACATAGTTCCCTGAATTGTCTATCATTTCCACAGGCTACAATAAACTCTTTATCTTTCGCCCTGAAAGTCTGATAGGGAACAATATTTGGATGTGTATTTCCCATACGCTGGGGCGCTTTACCTGAACTCAGGTAATTCATCCCCTGATTCGCCAGACCGGCAATCTGCACATCCAGTAAAGACATATCAATGTATTGTCCCCGTCCAGTGTGCTGACGCGCCAGTAATGCAGCCTGAATCGCAATTGTGGCATATAACCCGGTTTGAAGATCTACCACTGCAACGCCTACCTTCTGTGCACCACCACCTGGTATACTGTCTGGTTCCCCAGTAATACTCATCAGGCCGGCCATACCCTGTATAATAAAATCATAGCCAGGTTCAGCAGCTCGTGGTCCATCCTGACCAAAACCAGTGATTGAACAATATACAAGTTGAGGATTTAAAACCTTAAGGCTGTCATAATCCAGTCCATAACGTACCAGTGAACCTGCCTTATAATTTTCAATTACTACATCGGCTGTTTTAGCCATCTCCCGGATCAGCTCCTGGCCTTCATGAGTGGCCATATCAATAGCGACTGAGTGTTTATTACGGTTTGTACACTGGAAATATCCCGATTCACGAGTTTGTTCTCCGTTTTGATCAAGCATCCAGGGTGGCCCCCACATACGAGTATCATCACCTGTACCTGGTCGTTCAACCTTAATTACTTCTGCTCCCAGATCTGCCAAAATCTGTCCACACCATGGTCCGGCCAGTACACGGCTCA
>NZ_DJJJ01000011.1:0-57817 GCF_002434085.1 Acinetobacter sp. UBA6571
TCATGATATCTTCATGTTCATCCAGCTTGTTCCAAAAGCGCCATAAGTAGGGACGGCGCAGCTCGTATTTTTCCGGGGCAGCAATGCTATAAATTGTATATTCACGTGGATCCAGCTTTTTAACAATCCGTTTAATGGCTCCCCCTTTACCAGCTGCATCCATGCCTTCAAAAACGATTACCACCTGACGTTCATCATGACGTAGTGCCGTTGCAACCTGACGACTTAATTCCTTTAAACGACTCTTATACTCATTTTCTGCCAGTTCTTCATTTTGGGGCTCCAGCAATAGTTGCGGAACAGCTGCCTGTTTCCAGTTAGCTGCTCCATTGTCCTGATGGACTGGCAGGCGTTGCATGGCTTCTAATATAGATTGCGCAAACTGCTGGTCACGGATTTTTTCATCCTCTCCATCAATGATCAGCCAGTCATCAGTAAAACGCTGACGTAACTTTTGCAGAGTTTCATACTGTTTTTTATTGCGCCAGTCCAGCCCATGCAGGCGGTGCCAGTGCAATTCTGAAGCATCGATATTGTCCAGACGCTTTTGCAGATTTTTCCAGGGCAGATCAAACCAGACTTTAACAACCTCGACATGATTATTCTGGAGGTCCTGCTCAAAGGCACGCATATTTTCGATATAACTGTCATACATGCCTTGGTCAAGCGGTTCAGAAACATGCATAGCTGTTGCCAGCAGGTCGCTGTACCAGTTCCCGAACATCACCACAATCTGCCCTTCTGCAGGTATGAAACGACTATATGGCTGCCAGAAAGCCAGCTTGGGGGTCAATAGATGTGGAGGATCAGCCTTGACCTGCAGATAACGTGGATCCACCCATTCACGAAGCTGCTTGACTGCCTCGCCCTTGCCAGCCAGCTCAATGCCACTTACCAAAATGACCAGACTTTTAGCCTGCGGTGTTCCCCGGCTTTCCCGCAGGGCATACTGGGCATCGATCAGGGCAAGTGATAACTCATCTTCATTCATCAGTTTAAAAGATCTTTTTTCTTGTCCGGCCATGCGTGCCTCATCATTTCTGTTTTGTTCAATATACTGTGATTTACACTAGCGCCCTGAAACTTAATGTATTATTTGTTTCACTTTATTTAGCGCATCTTTTATAGATTGACTGACTATTTTTTAATAAGTCCAGAATAATGTTGTCATAGCACCTGATTTAAACTCTGGCTATGCTTTTCTTTTTTTATATTTAAACTGGGTTGTGTTATCTCATGTCTAAACTCGACGCCCTTGACCAGCTTTTAAAACAATATAATGACTTAAGCTATCATCAGGATCCTGCTTTAAAAAAACGTTTATACGAGGCTCAAGCCTGGCTTAAAGCCCGAATCCAATCTACGCATCAGGGACTTTTTAGTCAGCCACAAAACCAGCTGATGGCTACATATTTTCTAAATCGTCTATATGGCGGACCAGAATTTGATGATCTGGCTAAACAGATTGAACGCTTACTCAAGTATGCACATAAAGCAGAGAAGCTATTGCCTGAAAATGCCATCAGAACCGGATTGAAATCCGTCAGTCTGGCAGTATTGGCAATGCAGCTTGATGAACAGGTGGCTGCACAGCTTCTTGAAGACTACCCGGCTGAGGAGCCTATTAATGATGAAATGATGCGTCTGACATTAATCAAATTAAATCAGTCAGATGCGCGTTACCATCAACTTGATTTACTTGATGAACTGGGGCTAAATCTTGATAAATACATGCGTTCTTTTGTTATGCATACTGCATTCAAAATGTGTAAAGGCGTAGCGCAAAAATACCAGTTCCAGCTGATGTACGATTTTATTGGGGAGGGGTTTATGGCTATGAAACCCATGAAATCAGCTGCTGCTTTCATTCATAGTTTCACCGAGAAAGAACGGCAAATCATCGACAATGTTCATTCAGGCAAGGCAGATCCGTTTAAAATATAATCTGTGCTAGAAACCGGATAAAAGATAACTCAACAGATGTTTTCTGTATATTATTCCGAGCAATTACAAGATGAACGCTGTAAAAATGGCAAGAATCTGTCATCATGCAATCTACTGCAAGATTTATTATTTCTGTGTTCAGGAGTGACTCGTATGTCTAATGAAAACCCTACATCCAGCCCAGCCACTGAGTCGGTATCCAATACAGAGAAAGTCAGTCCGTTCTTAACCGAGCCTTTACCGCAAGGTGCACCTCAAGGCCAGCAGCAATCCCTACAACAACAGCTGACTGATACTTCAACCAATACCCAGGTACCTAAATATAACCTGCCACGTGGTGCCAACACCGGCAACGTAGGTGAAGTGACTCACTTTGGCTATAAAAGTGTACGTGCTGAAGACAAGGCACAAAAGGTTGCAGAAGTATTTCATTCGGTCGCCAGCAAATATGATGTCATGAATGACTTGATGTCTTTCGGCATTCATCGCTTGTGGAAGCGTTTTGCAATTAACATGTCAGGTGTGCGTCGCGGCCAGCATGTACTAGATATTGCAGGCGGCACAGGTGATCTGGCTAAAGTTTTTAGCCGTGAAGTTGGCCCTACCGGTCATGTTGTTCTGTCTGATATCAATGAATCCATGCTCAATGTTGGACGTGACCGTCTGCTAGATGCGGGTTGTACTAATGTCGATTTTGTACTCGCTAATGCTGAAACACTGGAACCATTTGCAGATAACAGTTTTGACCTGCTGACTATCAGTTTTGGCCTGCGTAATGTGACAGATAAAGATGCAGCGCTACAAGCCATGTACCGTGTACTTAAACCGGGCGGCCGCCTGCTGGTTCTGGAATTTTCTAAACCGGTATTTGAGCCTTTTTCAAAACTCTACGACCTATATTCATTCACTGCCCTGCCGCTTATGGGCAAACTGGTTGCAAATGATTCTGAAAGCTATAAATATCTTGCTGAATCCATTCGTATGCACCCGGACCAGCGTACACTTAAAACAATGATGGAAAATGCCGGATTCCAAAACTGTGATTACCACAACCTGACGGGTGGTATTGTTGCGGTACACCGTGGATTTAAACTTTAAAAGGTAGAACGGTATGTGGTCGATTTTAGCACTGGGTGCTATCGAGCGTGTCATTCATCACTGGATTGAGCTGGATTCACTGACACGTATTCAGCTTAACCAGCTACAAGGCAAAATGCTAAGGGTTGTAATTGCTTCACCGCAGCTGTCTGTAGATATCTGCTTCGATGAAGATGAGGTGCGGCTGGAACCAACTATTACCGGGCATCCGGAGCAGTCTTCTGTTTTTGAACAGCGTCCTTTTGATCCAGAACATGCTTTTAGTGAAGCGACAGCAACCTTAAAGGTTGAAAATATAGTTGAACTGGCTAAACTTTTTCTGGCAGAAGAGATCGGTAATATTCCGGTACAAGGTGATTATCGCTTGCTACAGGAGTTACAGCGTATTATTCAGCAGGCCGAGCCTGATCTGGCAGCACATCTTTCCCCATGGATAGGTCCGGCCTTGGCACATGAGCTCGGCAAACTCCAGCTTGCACCTAAAATTTTAAAGCGTTCAATGCAAAGCCACTTCTTTTTTGCCGAAGATGCACTCAAAGAAGATAGCGGGCTATTTGCAGGCCGCTGGGAAATGGATGAGCTACATCACTCTACCCGGCAACTTAACCAGAATATTGACCGTCTAGAAGCACGTCTTCAGCAGCTTCAAGCTCAGCTTTTGTCTCAATCAGTCCAAAAACAAGACTAGGTAACACTCTCTATGATTCCGCACGTTACACGTTTACTCGAACTCTGGCGTATCGCAGCCCATTACAGACTCGACACCCTGGTTCCCGCGGAAGAAATACCTGTCAAAGCCCGTCCTATACTAAATTTAATCCGCCTGCATCCGGCTGCATGGTCGAGTAAAGAACGTAAAAACCCGCTCAAGCTAAAAGAAGCCCTAGAAGACATGGGGCCATTAGCAATCAAGCTGGGACAACTGCTTTCTACCCGTCGCGACCTGATACCACCCGAGATTCTGGCACAGCTGGTGCTGTTGCAGGACAGAGTCAAGCCTTTTCCAGTTGAGGTGGCTAAATCAAGAATCCAGCAATCCCTGAGAGCTGATATATATACCCTGTTTGCGCGTTTTGACGAGCAGCCGCTGGCTGCTGCTTCAATTGCCCAGGTACATACAGCTGCCTTGCATGATGGCCGTGAAGTGGTCGTTAAAGTAACCCGGCCCGATATCCGAGTGCAGATTTTACAGGATTTTGAAATTTTGGCCTGGCTGGGCCATTGGCTGGAAAGCCGGATTGAAGCAGCACGTGCCCTGCATTTATCTGAAATCATCCAGGATTATCGCCAGATTATCCTGAACGAACTCGACCTTACTCTGGAAGCTGATAATACGCGTCGTATGCGTCATTATTTTACTGGCTCTAGCATGATGTATGTGCCGGAAGTCTATATGGACAGTCCGGATGTAATGGTTGCAGAGCGTATTACGGGAGTTCCAATCTCAGATACGGCCACCTTTGACCGTATGGGGATGGACCGGGCCGATCTGGCTGAAAAGGGATTAACCATTTTCTTTACCCAGGTATTCCGTGACAACTTTTTCCATGCTGACATGCATCCGGGCAATGTCTTTGTGGAAACTATCAACCCGCAGAATCCACGCTTTATCGCACTGGACTGCGCGATTATGGGTGAACTCTCCAAACATGACCAGATGACTGTCGCACGAATGCTGCTGGCCGTGATGAACAGTAATTTTATGCAGCTGATCCAGATTGTGCATCAGGCGGGCTGGATCCCTCCAGGTACGGACCAGGATGCGTTGGCTCGTGAAATGCGCCGTACTGTCGGGCCAATGGTTTCCAAGCCAATGGATCAACTGGACTTTGCTGGTATTCTTATTCAGGTGATGGACATTGCCCGCAGGTTTCATCTGGAAATTCCACCACAACTGATGCTTTTGCTTAAAACATTAGTTCACGTGGAGGGTTTGGGTACTGACCTGTATCCACAGCTGGATATCTGGAAACTGGCCAAACCCATCCTGACCGACTGGATCAAGGCAAATATGCATCCCGTTAAGAATATTAAGGAAATAGGTCAACAAATTCCAGACCTGCTACTGGGTGCACAAGATTTACCAAGCTTATTGATTGACAGTCTTAATGGACTAAAAAACCAGTCATCCTGGCATGAAAAGCAACTGCGTGAGTTACAGGGTATGCGTCTGCAAATGAAACACCAGCAGCGACGTAGCTGGATTTTCGGCAGCCTCATAGCTATTTTTCTCAGTATAGCCATCATTGCGCCATGGTATTTGTCGGTTTTGCTTATTGCGTTTGCTAGCTTCTTAGCTTTATGGCGGGTAGTAAAATAATTTTAAATCAGTTTTAGTTTTTCTTGACTGACGCCATAGGATCAAATATTCATGGCGTCTAATCCTGTCGTTTTTTTCTTGGATAACGTTCTTATCTTCCGTGCTTTGCCGTACACTATAGCCTCATAAAAATTCCTGCCGGTCTTTTCACCGGTTCCATCTTTTATTGCGGTGATGTATTCATGAATAATTTGCAGTGGCTCGATGAAGTAAAATTTAACGATCAAGGTTTAGTACCTGCTATTGCACAGCATCATCAGACTGGCCGTATTTTGATGGTGGCATGGATGAATCGCGAAGCTCTGGCACTTACTGCTGAAAAAATGCAGGCTGTGTACTACTCACGTTCACGTCAGAAACTCTGGCATAAAGGTGAAGAGTCTGGATATTTTCAGACTGTATATGAAATCCGTCTGGACTGCGATGCTGATGTGATTGTTTTGCAGATTGAACAGCATGGGGGAATTGCCTGCCATACTGGACGTGAATCCTGTTTCTATCGAAAACTTACAGCCAATGGCTGGGAAATTGTAGATACCCAGCTCAAAGATCCAGAGCAGATTTATAATAAGAAAACACAGAATACACATACAGCAGTGATGTCTGCATCAAATGCTAAATCCGAACAGGTAGAGATTTTATCTTATCTGGGTGGGATGATGCGTGAGCGTAAAGCAGCTGATCCTGACTCATCTTATGTCGCCAAACTCTACCATAAAGGTTTAAATAAAATTCTGGAAAAAGTTGGTGAAGAAAGTGTAGAAACCCTGCTTGCAGCAAAAGATTTCGCTGCATTAAACAACCAGGACAATCGCAATGATCTGGTCTATGAGACAGCAGATCTCTGGTTCCATACTATTTTAATGCTCGGTTATTTTGATCTGGAGCCGCAACTGGTACTCAATGAACTGGCACGTCGCCAGGGTTTATCCGGACTGGTTGAAAAAGCCAGCCGCCAACATTAAGGCGTTTTGTGTCTATTCAAGAAAAACCTCAAGCCACTTATGAGCAGGCTGTCGCCATAGACAATGCCCGTCTTGGCCAATCCTTTAAAGTGATTGCCTATGCAGGAACAGGTAAAACCACAACCTTACAGATGATCAGCGATGCCATGCCACAAAGGCGTGGCATGTATCTGGCTTTTAACAAGGCAATTGCCGCTGAAGCACAGCAAAAATTTCACCGTAATGTCGACTGCCGTACTTTTCACTCGCTGGCTTTTCGTAGCGTACCGCGTGGTGTGACGGATAAACTGCGTCTACCACGTTTGAGTCCCAGTTTTATTGCTAAAGAATACCGGCTACAGCCTATTACATTACGTCGTTTAATGGGCGGACGCTATGAGAAGTATGTACTCATGCCCAGCCGTCTGGCGAGTCTGGTTGCCAATGCAGTCAGCTTTTTCTGTTCAACCAGTTCGCAATATCCGGCACCACGACATATTCAGGCTCCAAGCTGGTTACATGCAGATGATATTATTACTCTACAGCAACATCTGTATCCTGCGGTAGAACGGCGCTGGTTAGAATCAATTGATCCCAATCATCAAGCAGGTATCGGGCATGATATTTACCTGAAGCTTTGGGCCTTGTCTGAGCCGTATATTCCAGCTGACTATGTCCTCTTTGATGAAGCTCAGGATGCTGATCCGCTGATGCTTGGAATTTTACTTAAACAGAAAAGTACCCAGGTTATTTATGTGGGAGATGCCCATCAGCAAATTTATGCCTGGCGCGGGGCTATTAACGCCATGCAGCAGCTTCCCTTGCCAGAATCCCGTCTTACCACCTCATTCCGTTTTGGAAACGAGATCGCACAGGTAGCGAACTATCTGCTGGGTGCATTAGATGAAACTGTGCCCCTTCTTGGAAACCCTGAGCTAAAGTCGAGCGTAGTTAACAAGCCTCATATTAAAATGCGGGATGCTATCTTATGCCGGACCAATGCCCGGGCGATGGAGCTGCTATTGGCCGGTTTAGTACATGGAGATAAAGTCAGTTTACAGGCTGACCATCTTAAACTGAATCGTTTTGTCGATGCAGCCAGCCTGCTTAAACAGGGCAAGCGAGTTACCGATGTGCCTGAACTGGCTTGGTTTAATTCTTGGCATGATGTTCACGAATATTGCGAAACTAATGAAGGAAGTGATATTAAACCGCTGGTCAAACTGGTGGATGATCATGGTACGGATCCACTCAAGAGGGCACTAGCCAAAATTACCCCGATTGAGCAGGCCGATTATGTAATTTCAACTGCACATAAGGCAAAAGGACTGGAGTGGAACCGTGTCCATATTGAAGATGATTACCAGTTTAAAATAAATGGACTGGAACATAAAATCAGTGATGAAGAGCTAAGATTACTATACGTCGCATGTACACGTGCTAAAGTGAGCTTAAATATTCATCATATCTATGACCTGATCCAGCAGCTCAAGCTCAAGGCTCCTCAAAGTTTGCGCCGCTCCGTGGGTTAACTTATGCCGGGGGCATATGAAGCTCAAGTCTGTCCGTTTAAAACATATCAGCCATTTTACTGACCTACAGCTGGAACTTGATGAGCAGCCACTGACATTGATCATTGGTGATCAGGCTTCTGGCAAAACATCAATCCTTAAAAATATCTATCAGGCACTGACCTGGTTTCCTGCACGTTTAAAAGATCTCAGAACTGCAGGCGTAGTTATTCAGGACCAAGATATCATGCATAACCGGCTGCAGGCCAAAGTCGATATACAGGTGAGTATACCTGCCGAAATTGGTAACCTAGCTGAAAGTAGTAATGTTCAAGCCACAAGCTCGTCTCTGTGTTCATGGCAATTGTATAAAACTCTTAATACTCAAGGCACAGGTATCAGCAAAGTTGAAACTGTGCAGCTTGAACAGATGGTTATGCTGTACCAGCAGGCGATCAGACAGGATCCAATGCTGGGTTTACCGCTAATTGCCTATTACCCGGCAGAGCGCTTTACCAATGAAACCAATTTGCTGAGCAAAAATATTCCGACCATTTTTCAAGCGGCTTCAGCATACGATCTGGTATCAGTACCCTTCACCACTTTTATACGCTTTTTCGAATGGTTACGTGAAGTCAGTGATGTTGAAAATGCCCGGACTACCCAGCTTTTTCATGAGCTGCTCAAGCAACATCATGCATCCACTATAGAGTTCCAGCATGGACTCTCCCAGCTTCAGACACAGCTCTATGCCCCTTGTCTCAGTGCTTTAAAACATAGCCTTCAGACAGTCTTACCAGAATTAACCGAGATTTATCTGGAGTATCAGCCCAAATTACAGCTGATGGTCGTCTATGCAGGAAAAACGTTGATGTTCCAGCAGCTCTCCAGCACTTTAAAAACTTGGGTTGCCCTAGTCGGAGATATAGTACGCCGCCTTTGTTTATTAAACCCGCTAAGTCTATATCCATGTCTTGAAGGAGAAGGTATTTTGCTGATTGACAATATAGATGCACATTTAGATTTGCAAAGCTCGCACTACATACTTGAAGGTTTGAAGCAGGCTTTTCCAAGGCTACAAATTATTGCTACTGCCAGCCAGAGTGAGCTGCTGGAGACCAATCCCTTATACGCGCTGCGTTTAGACAACAGGCAATTATATAAAAAGCCAGAAAGTACCACCTGGACTGGCTTCACTACTCTCTATCAGGACTTAGAGGGACAAGAAACATTACCTGATTCAGCAAATACAAATGAGGCAGCGTGCTCGGCTTTGCCCCAGATTGTTGAGCTGATTAAGCAACTTTCAGCTACAGAATACGAAGAGCTTTTACGTTTGATAAAAAACGGTTCCTATTCACTTCCTATATCTGATGCTGATTTTAAATAAACCTGGTAATGAAACTATTAAACAGGCAATTGCCTTAGCAATATGAAAAAAATCTTGGGATCACGAATGAGTCGCGTATAATAAACAGGCGTAACACATAAGTCTTTGATGTTGTTATTTTCGTGTAATAAAATCAAATTTTACGTAATTTTTTATAGTAAGATTATTGATCGTTTTGCTATAGCATTTTACAAGTTGCGCAATACAACTTGTCCTTTTCTGATTTACATACAAGTTTCGGCTTTCAAGATTTAAAGCTTTGGATATCTCATTGATCTCCTATAAACCCTTGAAAGATAAGGTTCACCTTTAGGTCTCGACCTAATCATGACATGGATACGAGTGTGCTATCGATTATTATACTGCTCCCTTTAATACTTGGCACCACCCTTGTCTCGTGGCTGAAGAGATTCTCGCGCGGGGTAACAGCTTTAGGGGCGATTGGAGTCAGTTTAACCAGTTTTAGCTTATTACTGACTCACGCAAAAAGTATTTTAAATGGTCAGGTTTTTTCAGAAAGCTGGCCTTGGCTACCCGAATTGGGACTGAATCTGAGCTTGCGTCTTGACGCACTAGGGCTGATGTTTGCCTTGCTGATTACCGGTATCGGCACCTTAATTTATATTTATGCCTATTACTATCTTAGTCCTAAAAACTCCCTCAGCAAGCTCTACAGTCTACTCATGCTGTTCATGGCAGCCATGCTGGGCATCTCTTTATCTAATAACCTAATTCTTCTGGTGACCTTCTGGGAACTGACCAGTATTTCATCATTCCTGCTGGTCGGTTACTGGAGCAACTATGAAGCCGCCCAGCGTGGTTCACGTATTGCACTGACGATTACCGGTATGGGTGGACTGGCAATGCTCGGTGGTTTTGTTCTGCTTGGACATATTACTGGCACTTATGAAATTGACCAGATTTTAACTATGCGGGAGCAGATACAGAACCATTCTCTTTTTGTACCAGTCTTATTACTGGTTCTACTCGGTGCATTTACGAAAAGTGCCCAGTTTCCCTTTCATTTTTGGCTACCTAATGCCATGGCAGCACCTACCCCAGTTTCGGCCTATTTACATTCGGCCACTATGGTGAAAGCTGGTATCTTTCTACTGGCCAGACTGGCACCCATTTTTGTGGGGGCTGCGCTTTATCATAATATTGTTACTTTTATTGGCCTGTTTACATTAACCATGGCAGCTTTTTTTGCCATTTTTAAAGAAGATCTAAAAGGTCTATTGGCCTACTCTACCATTAGCCATTTGGGACTGATTGTTTGCCTGTTAGGCATCGGCTCACCGCTGGCTGTTGCTGCTGCTATTTTCCATATTATTAACCATGCAACGTTCAAAGCTGCATTGTTCATGATTGCTGGAATTATTGATCATGAATCAGGCACTCGTGATTTACGAAAATTAAGTGGTCTCTGGCAATTCCTGCCATTTACCGGCACCTTAACCATGATTACCGCTGCAGCAATGGCTGGTGTCCCCTTGACCAATGGTTTTCTGTCTAAGGAAATGTTCTTTACAGAGCTACTGGCTAATCTCTCAGGCCCAGTTGTAATAATTTTTGGCATCATGGCGACCTTAGCCGGAATATTTGCAGTTGCTTACTCTGTCCGGCTGGTTCATGGTGTGTTCTTCGATGGACCAATAAGTAAAGCGGTACCAAACCGCTCACCACATGAACCGCCATTTGGAATGCGGGCACCTGCGTTACTGCTGGCAATCTTATGTATTTTAGTAGGTATAGCTCCAGCCTTACTGGTTGAAGATATTATTAACTCAGTTACACGTGCCAGTTTAATGCAACCAGGATTTGAAGGTGCTCATTTGGCCATCTGGCATGGGTTCAACTTGCCACTGGTTATGAGTATCATCGCTCTGGCCGCCGGTGCAGGGCTATACTTTGGCCTGGCTAAAAATGGTCGTATCCGCTCAATTGATCTGGACCCGAAACTTGGAAAATTACAAGGCCGGGTACTGTTTGATCTTTTTCTAAAATACCTATTAATCAACTCACGTCGACTTAAACGCAAGACTGAGTCTGGGTCATTACAAAATTATCTGCTCTGGATCATCTTATTCAGTATCGCACTGGTGATGACCCCTTTATTTAATCAGGGCTTGACTACTGGAGCACGCGAACTTACTCATGCACCTGCTATTGCTATCGTTTTATGGCTATTACTGTTCTCATCCTGCTGGATGATGCTGTGGTTTCATCATGAGCGTATCAAGGCAGTCCTTATCAGCGGTGCTATTGGCTTAGTCGTCACCATGGTGTTTGTGGGACTTTCGGCACCTGATTTGGCATTAACCCAGATTACAGTCGATGTAGTGACCACCGTACTTTTACTGATGGGGCTGGGTTTACTGCCTCAGCTTACACCATACGAATCAAGCCGGACACGGCGCTGGCGTGATGCTGTGATTGCCATTGTAGCGGGCTTGGGTATTGGCTGGATTACCTGGTTATTATTAACCCGTGACCATGAATCTATTTCATGGTTTTTCCTCCAGCAGTCGCTGCCGCTTGGAGGCGGATCAAACGTAGTGAATGTCATCCTGGTTGATTTCCGTGGCTTCGATACCTTTGGTGAAATTACCGTTCTGGGTATTGCGGCAATTGGTGTGCTCTGTCTGATGGATGGTATGCGGGCACATGGCACCACCATGACTCAAGGCCTGACCTTCCGGTTTAATCCTTCACCGTTGATGTTGCGCTCTACGGCGTCTTGGGTATTGCCTCTTGCCCTGGTGGTAAGTCTGTATATCTTCTTACGCGGTCATAATTATCCAGGAGGTGGTTTTATTGCCGGGCTGATTACTGCAATGGCCTTAATTATTCAATACATAGCCTTGGGTCAGGACCAGACTGAACAGATGCTTAAAGTCCGTTCCGGGCGCCTCTACGAAGTCTGGATTGGTGTGGGCCTATTAATTGCAGGTCTGACTGGTATTGCTGCCTGGTTCTGGGCACGGCCATTTCTTACCAGTGCTCACATTTATATTTCTCCACCCGTTCTAGGTGAACTGCACTTA
Organism: Acinetobacter sp. UBA6571; assembly: GCF_002434085.1. Classification (NCBI taxonomy): domain Bacteria; kingdom Pseudomonadati; phylum Pseudomonadota; class Gammaproteobacteria; order Moraxellales; family Moraxellaceae; genus Acinetobacter; species Acinetobacter sp. UBA6571. The sequence goes on from NZ_DJJJ01000011.1 coordinate 12,255, forward strand.
GCTTCTGCTGCGGCATTTGATGTAGGTGTATATGTAACTGTTGTCGGCGCTACCATGCTGATGATTTCTGTATTAGGCGACTCCAGACATTCCAGCATGTCAGGACCGATGCCAAGGGAGTAATTATCCATGATCAGTTTAGAATTCTTACTTGCCTCTGCGATTGGTCTACTGGTTGCTACAGGGGTCTATCTGTTATTAAGAGCGCGTACCTTTCCCGTGGTTTTAGGCCTGGCAGTTATTGGTTATGCCGTTAACATGTTTTTGTTTGCAACTGGCCGTATTCAGCTTAATGCCCCGGCAATTCTGTCACAGACTGTAAGAGTCACAGATCCATTGCCTCAGGCACTGGTATTGACAGCTATTGTGATCGGTTTCGCGACAACTGCTTTTATTGTACAGCTAGCTTTGCGTAGTCGCTATGAATCAGGAACTGACCATGTCGATGCTAAGGATGACCCGTCACCCAATCTTGATGCGCGCGGGGATGAGCCATAATGTCTGATTTCTTAAGTTTCTGGCATGCTCATACGCCAATTTTTAGTATTCTGATTCCGTTATTTACAGCAGTTCTCTTATTATTGTTGGGAAATCCGGGCTCAGGAGAGTTAGCGCAAGACTGGCGTCAGCCCTGGCGACGCGGTATCAGTTACTTTTCTGCACTTGCCGGGTTTGCTACAGCCATCAGCTATTTTATACAGGCCAGCCAAGGCAGCATTACTGTTTATAATTTAAGTGAATGGGCCGCGCCCTTTGGCATTATTCTGGTTCTTGACCAGTTATCTGCCATGATGCTAGTGCTTACCTATACCCTGGCGGTGCCTCTGCTCTGGTATGCCAGCAAGGACTGGGATACCCGTGGACGTTATTTTCATGCCATGGTTCACTTCTTGCTGATGGGGCTGTGCGGCGCATTTCTAACGGGTGACTTATTTAACCTGTTTGTATTCTTTGAAATACTGCTCATGGCCTCTTATGTACTGCTGCTACATGGTCAGGGGAAAGCACGTTTTCAGCTTGGGGTACATTATGTCACGATTAACCTGTTGGCTTCTGCCCTGTTCCTGATTGGACTTGGAATTATTTATGGCAGTGTAGGCAGTCTGAATATGGCTGATGTAGCGCGAATTGTACCTTCATTACCACCAGATCAGCATCAACTGGCAGTTGCGGGTAGCCTGCTTCTGTTTGCCGTATTTGCGATTAAGGCGGCGTTACTTCCGGTCGGATTCTGGCTGCCTAAAACCTATGCTGTAGCCACTACACCCGTTGCCGCATTATTTACCATCATGACCAAGGTAGGTATTTATGCCATCCTGAGGGTAAATGGCACTATTTTTGATGATTATTTTGCCCAGACTGCACTTAAAAGCTGGCTTCTACCACTTGCTATTATTACTGCTATTTATGGCACTATCGGAGCAATCGGTGCTGAACGCTTACGACGCTTCGTAGGCTTCATGATTGTATCTTCAATTGGTACTCTGCTGATTGCCATTTCGATGTTTAATACCGAAGCCTGGTCTGCGGCTCTTTATTACCTGGTGCACAGTACTCTGATTGGTGCTGCTTTTTATCTGCTGTGTGGCTGGATAACTTCGCAACGTGGCGAGTTTAAAGATCATCTGGATGTGTCACCAAAAATGAAACAGGACAAGACCATTGCTCTGGTTTACCTGATCATTGGTATGATGATGGCTGGCTTACCGCCATTTAGCGGCTTTTTTGGCAAGCTATTTATTTTACAGGCAACCGCTAATCATCCGCAGCAGGGAATTATTATTGCAAGCCTGCTGATTGTCAGCCTGCTCAGTATTATTGCTTTTGTCCGGGTCGGCTTCATCCTGTTCTGGCGAGCCACTACACCAGAAATGGACCCACGTGAAATTGCTTTCGAAGCGTATAAGGTTTTACCTGAAACAGCGCCGGTACGTAATGATAAAACCTTGTACCTGTTACTTCTGCTTCTGATCCTTTATGTGGTTTTTGCTGCACCGATCCAGCGCTATAACCATAATACGGCACTGCAGATTCAAAATGATCAGGCTTATGCAGATACGATTTTAAAACGTGGTCCGCTTAATCAGGTCATCAGTGTTAAACCTTACGATGCCAGTTATGTACCAGAAACAAAATATGGCGGCGAGAATAAAGACCGAAATGCCAATCTGATTCCATTTATGATCAGTGAAAATACACTAGAAGGTGGACACATCTCGGAATATAAATGGCGACAAATTCAGCAACAGCATAGTCTGGAACCTGCTGTTCCGGAAGATGCACAGCTTAAACCCATGGAGCCTTAATTAATGAAGAAATCCATGCATAAAATACCTGTTTTAGAGTGGTGTTTTCCACATCCCTTTGTTTCAATACTGGTAGGTTTAAGCTGGCTCATGCTGGCACATAGCAACGATGCCGCCAACCTGGCCATGGCAGTTTTACTGGGCATTGTTGTACCGAAACTGGTTCAGCCCTTTATTATTCGTACACCGGATATTCACTGGGGTATGGCCTTAAAACTGTTTTTTGTAGTGTTGTGGGACATTGTTACCGCCAATATCAAGGTAGCCATTTTAGTACTTGGCCCCTCTCGCAACCTTAAGCCAAAATGGTTTAGGGTACCGCTAGAGAGTGATCACGAACAGGTTAACAGCTTGCTGGCGATGATTATTACTACCACGCCTGGAACAGTCAGTGCGGGCATAGATCAGGAACGTGGTGATATTCTAGTCCATGCCTTAAGTGCCGAAAGTGAGGAGGAAGAAATTGAAACTATCAAGCAACGCTATGAAGCTCCTTTACTGATCATCTTTAATGTCGAGCCAGCTCAAGGAGAAATCGAATGATCTTACCTTATGCACTAGGAATCTGCCTGATCGCGATTATGGTCTCGATGTTAATGTGTCTCTACCGTCTGGTTACAGGCCCATCCATAGTTGATCGGCTACTTGCACTGGACACATTTTTCCTGAATGCCACCTGTCTGGTAGTTGTACTCGGAATTTACTGGATGAGCACTTCACTGTTCGAAGGAGCACTGCTGGTGGCCATGCTGGGTTTTGTTTCTACTGTTGCGCTTGCCCGTTACTTTACCAGTGGCCATGTAATCGACTAGGAGAACGAAATGCAAGAACAGTTCATTATGGAAATACTGGTTTCTTTTTTCCTGGTGGTTGGCTCATTTTTTATGGTGGTTGGGGGCATTGGCATGGTGCGTTTACCCGATTTATTTATGCGTCTGCATGCCCCGACCAAGTCCAGTACTTTGGGCTTAGGTAGCTTCTTGATTGCCAGTATCATCTTCTCGGCATTCCATGGCCGCTTTGGTTTTGCTGAGATTTTAATCACCTTGCTGGCTTTTATCACAGCACCTGTTTCCGCTAATTTGATGGCACAGGCTGCGCTCCATCTGCGTTTACGCTCTAGAAGTGGTGATGTACCGGAAGCACTGGACCGGCCTTTGCCTTGGGAAGGTTATCGACGCCGGGTAACCAAGCGGATTAGAGAGAGTCGAAGAGGAAGAAAAAACACCCCAGATTCTTGATGATTCTATTTCAGAATATTAAGGATCTGGCTGAATCATCAGGTCATGATCAAGGATGGTACTTGACCTGAGATCAGTTACTCACATATTAAATAGATTATTAGAATTTATAACCACATTCTGAGCTTTTAATTTCTAAGCATGTATTGCTAGATAAAGATTAAAATATTTATGGAATCAATCATTAAATAATTGATATAAAGTTTAGCCCAATAATTCAAGGGTTTAATTTATAAACTAAAATTTTCATTTCTGGCTTAACAGAAGCCACCTTTTATAGAATACGAGTAAAACCTGTAATAAAAGAACTTTTTTTAATTCTTCACGATGAAACCTTTTATTTTATATAAAATTATCAGTGATAAATATCAGGTCAGATTTTTACTCTAATAGCGTAATAAATAATTTAAATAAAATAAATTTTTCAATTAAAAAAAAGCGGACTTTAAAGCCCGCCTTTTTACCAAAAATTTTTTTAAAAGAATTCAGAATAAAAATTATTCTTCATCTTCTTTACGCTCAGGCAGGTCTTTCACTGCCTCAGCAATCAGCCCAAACATATAGTTGCCGTAGGCATTAGTCTTGTCATAATGGAAACGCAATCTTGGTGTAATGCGTGTCTTAATACGACGACTCAATTCCTGGCGCAGGAAACCTGAAGCCTTGTTTAGAACTTCAAGTGTCTGCTGATGTGCCTGTTCATTCTGGTCATCAGATAACTCACGACCCATAACTGTGACATACACATCGGCATAACCTAAATCTGGGCTCACTTTCACGGCCGAGATGGTCACTAGGCCACCCAGACGTGGATCTTTCAGCTCTTGGCGGATCAGCTCAGACAGCTCACGCTGTACACTGTCGCCCATACGCTTCAGACGTTGACTACCCGCCATTAAAGACTCCGTTTGATTTGCTGAACATCATAAACTTCGATTTTATCGAGTTCCTTGATGTCATTATAACCTTTAACTGCCAGACCACATTCGATACCCGCACGAACTTCGTTTACGTCATCTTTATAGCGGCGTAGAGATTCTAGTTCACCCTGGAATACTACAACGTCATCGCGCAGTACACGGATTGGTTTATTACGATAAATCGTACCTTCCATGACCATACAGCCGGCAGCAGCACCAAACTTGCTTGAACGGAATACTTCACGAACCTGAGCTACACCCAGAATCGTTTCACGATGTTCTGGAGCCAGCTTGCCGCTCATTGCATCTTTTACATCATCAATCAGTTGATAAATCACGCTATAGTAACGGATATCAATTCCATCAATGTCAGCTTTCTGACGTGCTGTGTTGTCTGCACGAACATTAAAGCCGAGTAGTACCGCTTCAGAAGATTCAGCCAGTGTCACGTCAGATTCAGTAATTGCACCTACACCTGAACCAATGATACGTACTTTTACTTCATCTGTAGCCAGATCGGCCAGCGCCACATGCAAGGCTTCTAAAGTACCTCGTACATCTGTCTTCAGTACCACGTTTACTACAGGCACATCTTTCTTACCCATAGACGCCATGATATTTTCCAGACGCATTGCACTTTGACGCTCAAGACGTTTTTGGCGTTCACGGTCCATACGGGCATCAGCAACTTCACGGGCTTTTTTCTCGTCATTCACCACAAGAACTTCATCACCCGCCATTGGCGCTTCTGGTAGACCCAGAATTTCTACCGGAATTGAAGGACCTGCAGATTTAATCCGTTTACCGTTTTCATCTGTCATGGCACGTACACGGCCATAAGATGCACCGGCAAGAACCAGATCACCGACATTAAGCGTACCATTTTGTACCAGGATCGAAGTAACTGCACCACGGCCCTTATCGACACGCGCTTCAATAACCACACCTTGCGCTGCACCTTCTTCAGAAGCTTTGAGCTCCATCAGCTCTGCCTGGATCTGGATCAAGTCAAGTAACTCATCAATCCCTTCACCACTATGTGCAGAAACTTTGGCAACTGGTACATCACCACCCCATTGTTCAGGCACGATTTCTTTAGCGGTTAATTCATTCAGTACGCGGTCTGGATCAGCCGATTCTTTGTCCATCTTGTTGATTGCAACAATAATCGGTGTTCCTGCAGCACGTGCATGATCAATTGCTTCTGCAGTTTGTGGCATGACACCATCATCTGCTGCAACGACCAGCACAACAATATCAGTCGCCTGTGCACCACGTGAACGCATTGCGGTAAAGGCAGCGTGTCCCGGAGTATCCAGAAAAGTGATAATTCCCTTGTCGGTTTTCACATGGTAAGCACCGATATGCTGGGTAATTCCACCTGCTTCACCGGCAGCCACTTTCGAGCGACGGATACGGTCAAGCAAAGATGTTTTACCATGGTCAACGTGACCCATAATTGTCACGACTGGAGGACGTGTAGTTTGAGCACCACGAGCCTCTTCAGCAGCTTCTAGCAGGTTATCTTCTGCCTGTGTATCAGAAACAAGTACCGGATTATGGCCCATTTCTTCTACAACCAGGGCAGCAATTTCCTGATCAATTGCCTGGTTCTGAGTTACCAGTTCACCCATTTTCATGAGTGACTTGATCACTTCACGTACTTTAACTGCCATTTTCTGTGCAAGATCAGCCACCACGATGGTTGAACCGATCTCAACATCATAAACCTGCTTTTTAACCGGTTTTTCAAAGCCATGTTTATTGGCCTGACTGGTTTTTAAACCACGTTTATGCTGATTCTGGTTAAATGACTGCTCTTCTTGACCACGACGACCACCTTTTTTCGGTGAACGTGTATTATTAGTATTGGTACCCCGCTTGATTTCACGGTCTTCTTTAGCAAATGAATCTTCATATGCCTGACCAACCAGACCTGCCGCGAGTGGAGAATCATCTACAACACGAATAGTTTTGGTGGCATCTTCATTTGAATATTTGGAAGCCATCTGGCGCATTTGTTCAAGCGTACGCTGTTGCGCCTCTTCAGCAGCCTTGCGACGCGCAGCTTCTTCAGCCGCTTTTAATTGTGCTGCCTGCTCTTCACGTGCTTTACGCTGCTCTGCAGTCTCGGTTGGCTTGACTACCGGCTTAACAATCGGCTTATTGGTTGAGCGTTTTTTCACCACAACTTCAGCTTTTTGCGGGCTTTTCGCAGTTTCCTGCTTAGCTGCTGCACGCATTGCTTCCAATGTTGCATTCGCTTTATTTTCACCACTAAGTTTTTGCCCGTCATTTTCCTGACGCGCTGCCTGTTCAGCTTTTTGACGTGCAATCATGTCAGCACGCGCCTGCTCTTGCGCATCAGCTTTAGCGCGCGCTTCAGCAGCAATCTGTTCAGGGTTCGGCTTAGTAAAAGTATGTTTTTTACGTACTTCTACATTAATCGTTTTCGCCTTACCTGAGGTACTGGCCACTTTAGCCGTACTAGTTGTTTTACGTTTCAACGTGATTTTTCCTACGCCACTATCCGCTTGCCCATGTACTTTTTTGAGATGACTCACTAGTACATCCTGCTGCTCGGTAGTAATAATATCTTCAGCTTGACGCTGTGGTAAGCCTGCATCGCGAACTTGCTCTAGGAGCTTTTCTACAGGACGACCTACGCTGAGCGCTAACTCTTGAATCGACTTGTCCGTCATATATTTCCTCCTAGTTAAACCATGATTCACGCGCTTTCATAATGAGCTGACCCGCACTCGCGGCATCCAAACCTTCAATATCAGCAATATCGTCAGTTGCCTGATCGGCCAGGTCATCTACAGTCACTACACCACGAGCGGCAAGTGAATAAGCAATCTCTCGTGTCATCCCTTCCATATTCAGAAGTTCTTCACTCGGATCTTGAATATTTTCCTGCTGTTTTAACGCATCCGCTAAAGCAGCTTCTTTGGCACGGCTTTGCAACAACTCGACCAGTTCGGTATCCAGCTCAATTTCATCGAAGGTTTCTGCTGGTACATAAGCCACTTCCTCAAGTGAAGTAAAGCCCATTTCAACCAGTGCCATCGCCAGGTCTTCTTCAATATCCAGACGTGAAACAAACATATCCAGATATTGCTGTGCTTCATTCTGCTGGCGAGCACGATACTCGTCTTCCAGCATCATATCCAGCTTGTAACCGGTAAGTTCTGAAGCAAGACGTACATTCTGGCCCTGTGAACCAATTGCACGAGCAAGCTGGTCACTGGTCGCAAAAATGATATCTGCACTATGTGTATCTTCATCCAGTACAATTCCAGAAACATCAGCCGGCTCTAGGGCACTGGCAATATACTGGGCCGGATCATCAGACCACACTACAACATCAATACGCTCACCGTTGAGCTCCTGCTGAACAGCCTGGATACGTGTACCACGCATACCAATACATGCACCCACCGGATCAATACGGTGGTCATTGGTTTTTACGGCAATTTTAGCACGAACACCAGGTTGACGTGCTGCTGCTTTAATCTCAATGATTTCTTCAGAGATTTCAGGAATCTCTTTTTTCATCAGGGCAATCAACATTTCAGGCTTGGCACGCGAAAGTAGAAGCTGAGCGCCACGGCCTTCACGGTTTACACTGTACAAAATGGCATTGATCCGCTGTTTTGGACGCAAAATCTCTTTAGCGATCATTTCTTCACGCGCCAGATAAGCTTCTGCATTATCTCCCAGATCAATGATAAAGCCATCTTTGGTCTGCTTCTTCACTTCACCGTAAATCAGCTCGCCTACTTTAGACTCATAAGCATCCGCAATGAGCGCACGCTCTGCTTCACGAATCTTTTGTACAATAACCTGTTTGGCAATTTGAGCTGCGATACGGCCAAATTCAATTGACTCGACTTCCAACTCCCGAATATCGCCAATTGACCATTTTGCTGGGTCTACATCGGAAATCGCATCTTGACATGCCGGCATTTCATGGTCTTCGTCTGCAACCACTTCCCATTGACGGAATGTACGATAATCCCCAGTCTTACGATCAATTTCAACACGTAAACGTGCTTCTTCTGCGGTGGTACCTTCGTAGAATTTTTTCTTCGTCGCTGCAACAAGCGCCTGCTCTAAAGCTTCGAAGATCGCTTCCCGACTAACACCTTTTTCATTACTGACCGTTTCAACAACGGTAAGAATTTCACGGCCCATAAGTCACCTATTAAATTGAATTCTTCTTAATGGAATTAATTTAGTCCTGATAGATCAAATTTGCTTTATCGATATTGTTGCTATCGATTTCGAGCACCTTGCTGCCTTCTACTTCTACCTGAATCTGTTCTTGCTCCAGGTCCACACTCACCAGTTTAGCTTGAAATTTACGGCGGTTATCAACAGCACTAATCAGACGTAGAGCCACCTGCTGACCAATATAAGCCGACATCTGTTCAAGCTGGAAAAATGGGCGATCCCATCCTGGTGAAGAGACTTCAAGTGAATATTCACCTGAGATTGGATCATGCACATCAAGAATTGCGCCCACTTGCTGGGTCACCCGGACACAGTCCTGCACACCAATTCCACGGCCCTGTTCCAGCTCACCGTCTTCATTCAGCACAGGTTCTGCATTTTCATCTACAGGTTTATCAATAAAGATGCGGACTAAAGAACGTTTGCCCTGAGGAAGGAATTCGATTCCCCACAACTCGACGTCACAGGCTTCGACCGCTGGTGCAATTAAATCATGGAGGGCTTGGGTTTTATTTGATAATTTCATTTACTCTCGTCTTCTCGTGCCATTCAACCGGTCAGTACGTTCTGACCGATGCAGACTGTTATAGTGAAGCATCACTATTTGACCAATTGATGTCGACACTACACGATAGCCAATAAAAAAGGGCGTCAATCGCCCCTATATTTTACACAGAAAACTAAAGTCCACTGTGCAAAAAGGCCCACCTATTTGTGAGCCCTCTTAGAAACTTGGTAGCGGGAGCTGGATTTGAACCAACGACCTTCGGGTTATGAGCCCGACGAGCTACCAGACTGCTCCATCCCGCATCAACGTGCAAAAATTATAAACGAATTTCAAAAAAAGTCAATCTGACTTACAAGAAACTCTCAACTGCTTTACACTGCAATTGAATTGGTAGCGGGAGCTGGATTTGAACCAACGACCTTCGGGTTATGAGCCCGACGAGCTACCAGACTGCTCCATCCCGCATCAATGTTTTCTGCTGCATGCATCAACGATCTGGTTTATCGTTGGTGCGGAAGGGGGGACTTGAACCCCCACGCCCGAAGGCACTACCACCTCAAGGTAGCGTGTCTACCAATTCCACCACCACCGCAGCAGGTCGCATTCTAGTAGCTTCCCTAGTAAAAGAAAAGCTTTAATTTAAATTATTCACCAGTTTTTGGTGCAGTTGGTGAAGTTTCAGGCGAAACCGGTTGCACAGGCGCACTGGTTTGTACACTTTGCAAGCTATAAGCAGCTGTAGTCTGTTTTTTTGCAAAGACTGCCAGGGTCAGGCTGGTTACAAAAAACAGTGCAGTTAAAATAGCGGTGAGCCGGGTCATGAAGTTACCAGACCCTGAAGCACCAAATACGGTTGCCGCACCACCGCCTCCAAAAGAAGCTCCGGCGTCAGCACCTTTACCATGCTGAACCAGGATCAGTCCAATCATCAAAACAGCCAGAATAATATGTATTACCAATACAAACGTATGCATGCCGAACTCCTCATTCTTTTATTTGGGCAAATGCCTGAGCAATTTTATGGAAGGACTCGGCGTTTAAGGAAGCCCCGCCAACCAGTGCCCCATTAATATCCGGACAGGCTGCCAGCTCTACTGCATTCTCAGGCTTAACACTGCCACCGTAGAGGATGGCTATATTAGAGCCAAGCGGGGTGATTTGGCAAAGTGCTTCACGAATTTTTTCATGCATGGCCTGTGCATCTGCGGCAGAGGCAGTCTTACCCGTACCAATTGCCCAGATCGGCTCATAAGCAATCATGATATTTTGCCATTGCCCGGCCTGTACAACTTCGGCAATGTCACAAATCTGTTGCAATACCACTTGTGCTGCCTGCCCTGCCTCACGCTGCTCCAGGCTTTCCCCTACACAATAAATAATTTTCAGACCGGCATTTAATGCATTTTTAATTTTTTCTTTTAAAATCTTTAGATCATCACCCAACAGTTCTCGACGCTCTGAATGGCCTATGAGCACCCAGTGAATCTGACTGTCTTTTAATAGCTCTGCACTAACTTCGCCGGTATACGCCCCAGTTCCTGCTATACGTGAGACATCTTGTGCCACTATATGCACCGGACTTGCAGCATTTCCAAGCTGCTGTTTTGCAGAGGTCAGCGCAATTGCCACAGGCGCTATCCCCAACTGACATTGCTCAGGACTGATGTGCTGTTCTATAAGTAATTGCTTAAATTGTTCAATGAGTTGCTGGGCATCTGCGTGCATTGGGTTCATTTTCCAATTACCAACAACCCAAGGAATAATTGTCGAACCCGACATACTTCTAACCTTTCATCAAAAATGCACCACATTCTACACGGAATTCATCTATTTGAAGATAAATTTCGTAACTCCATTGCTGCTATTAGGCTTTTAAAGTTAAGCTTATTGTTCTGTGATATGTCCTGACGTTCTATATAGAAAATTCTTCCTAAAGATAGCCATTGTTCAGGTTAAATACATGATTTCATACCAGAGCCTTTATTTAAACTGTGGTATTTTTCGGCAACAAAAGTATAATTTTACAGAGATCTATAAATCGTCGGTCATTTAAAGGCGCAATAAACAATGACAGTTAATTTTACTCCAAAGTTTTCCGGTTTTATTCGCCGTCTGGTTGAGGATAACCACGTGTCTGCTGCTGAAATGCAGAATGCGGTCGATACTGCTAAAAGAAACCGGCAGGATATCGTGCCTTATCTGATCGATCATTTTAAGCTTTCACCCTTACTGATTGCAGAATTTATCTCGATTGAATTTGGTGAAGCTTTATTCGATTTGGCTGTTTACGATACTGTCCAGATTCCACGAGATGTAGTTGATGAGAAACTGATACTCAAGCATCGGGTCTTGCCCCTCATTAAGCGTGGTCATACTCTGTTTGTTGCTACCAGTAATCCCACCAATATTGAAGCTTTAGAAGCTATCCGGTTTAACAGTAAACTGAATATTGAAGTTGTTATTGTCGAGCATGACAAACTGCAGCGTACTATTGAGCAGAATTTTTCTGAAGAAAGCAATTTTGATTTTGGTGATGAAGAACTCAATATTGATGTTTCAACCAGCAATTTAGATGAGGACGACAGTCAAGATAATGCGCCTCAGGAAGAAGAAGCTCCAATTGTTAAATATATTAACAAGTTATTGGTAGATGCCATTCGTATTGGTGCATCAGACTTACATTTCGAGCCTTATGAAAAATATTACCGAGTACGTTACCGGGTCGATGGCGTGTTAAGACAGGTGGCAACACCACCTTTACAGCTGGCCACCCGACTGGCTTCACGTTTAAAGGTTATGTCACAGATGGATATTTCCGAAAAGCGCGTTCCCCAAGATGGCCGGATCAAATTAAAACTCTCTAAGACCAAAGCTATTGATTTCCGTGTGAACTCACTGCCTACACTATTTGGAGAAAAACTGGTTCTGCGTATTTTGGATCCGTCCAGCGCCATGCTGGGTATTGATGCATTAGGCTATGAACCCGAGCAAAAAGCCCTGTTTATAGAAGCTTTAGAAAAGCCGCAAGGTATGTTACTCATTACCGGGCCTACCGGTTCCGGTAAAACCGTATCGCTTTATACAGGCCTCAATATTTTAAACCGTGAGGATACCAATATTTCAACTGCCGAAGACCCGGTAGAAATTAATCTTGAAGGTATTAACCAGGTCAATGTGAATAATAAAGTCGGGTTAAGCTTCTCTGCCGCGCTAAAGTCATTCCTGCGTCAGGATCCAGATATTATTATGGTAGGTGAGATTCGTGACTTGGAAACAGCAGAGATTGCCATTAAAGCAGCTCAGACCGGTCACATGGTTATGTCTACCCTGCATACCAACAGCGCTCCTGAAACATTAACACGCCTAAGAAATATGGGCGTAGCAGCATTTAATATTGCCACTTCAGTTAATCTGGTCATTGCACAGCGTCTAGCTCGACGTTTATGCAACCAGTGCAAGGTACCAGCAGAGATTCCTAGAAATAGTCTGCTTGAGATGGGCTTTACCGAAGATGACTTGGCCAACCCTGATTTTCAGGTTTATCAACCTGTCGGTTGCCCGGAATGTCGTGATGGTTATCGGGGTCGTGTGGGTATCTATGAAGTAATGAAAGTTACACCGGAAATTTCAAAAATTATTATGGAAGACGGTAACGCCCTTGAAATAGCAGCAACAGCAGCACGCCTGGGTTTTGATAACTTGCGTCGTTCTGGCCTAAAGAAAGTCATGCAAGGTGTAACCTCTTTACAAGAAATTAACCGTGTGACCAGTGAATAAAGTCAGCATTTAAAAATAAGGATAAAGCAATGGCAGTCAAAAAAGCACAAATGATGCCGACTTTTGCTTATGACGGCGTCGACCGTAAAGGAATTAAAGTTAAAGGGGAGCTGACAGCCAAGAATATGGCGTTGGCTAAGGTGACTTTGCGCAAGCAAGGAATAACTATCAAAACCATTCGGGAAAAACGTCGCAATATTCTAGAAGGCTTGATGAAGAAAAGGGTTTCTACACTAGATATCACTATCTTTACACGTCAGTTGGCCACCATGATGAAAGCGGGTGTGCCCCTTGTACAAGGCTTTGAAATTGTCGCTGAAGGTCTCGAAAATCCGGCTATGCGTGAAGTGGTTTTGGGTATTAAGGCTGAAGTTGAAGGAGGCAATACATTTGCCGGTGCACTGCGTAAATATCCCCAATATTTTGATAACCTGTTCTGCTCACTGGTCGAATCTGGTGAACAGTCTGGTGCACTTGAGACCATGCTCGACCGGGTGGCCATCTATAAAGAAAAGAGTGAACTTCTCAAGCAGAAAATTAAAAAGGCGATGAAATATCCCGCCACAGTTATTGTGGTTGCGGTGATTGTAACGATTATTCTGATGGTTAAGGTAGTTCCGGTATTCCAGGACCTGTTTAGCTCGTTTGGTGCAGATCTGCCTGCATTTACCCAGATGGTTGTCAATATGTCGAACTGGATGCAGAAGTACTGGTTTATTCTCATTATCGCAATTGCTGCTCTTATTTTCGGTTTTCTTGAAGCCAAAAAGCGGAGCCAGAAGTTCCGTGATGCGCTTGACAGAATGGCTCTTAAACTGCCAATTTTTGGTGATCTGGTCTATAAAGCAATTATTGCCCGTTATAGCCGTACGCTAGCAACCACATTTGCAGCCGGCGTACCACTTATTGATGCGCTGGAATCTACTGCAGGTGCAACTAATAATGTAATTTATGAGCAGGCTGTCATGAAAATCCGGGAAGATGTAGCAACCGGTCAGCAGCTTCAGTTTGCTATGCGTGCCTCTAACCGTTTTCCGCCTATGGCAGTACAGATGGTTGCCATTGGAGAAGAATCGGGCGCCCTTGATGCCATGTTAGATAAAGTCGCGACACATTTTGAAAATGAAGTTGACAATGCCGTTGACGGTCTGACTTCCATGATGGAACCCCTGATTATGGCAATTCTGGGTGTATTAGTGGGTGGCCTTGTGATCGCCATGTATCTGCCAATTTTCCAGATGGGTTCAGTTGTTTAATGCAAGAATTAATTACCTTATTAAGTAATAACCCGACTGCGCTCTACATTGTGGTTGGGCTTTTCAGTCTATGTATTGGCAGTTTTTTAAATGTCGTTATTCTTCGCACTCCTAAAATGATGGAGCAGGAATGGCGCAATGAATGTCAGTTGTTGCTTCATCCAGATCAGCCCCTAATTGATGAAACAAAACTCACGCTCAGCTATCCGGCTTCTACCTGTCCCAACTGTCATACGCCGATTCGCTGGTATCAGAATCTGCCTTTAGTCAGCTGGCTGCTACTCAGAGGCAAATGTGGTCAATGCCAGAATCCGATCAGTATCCGTTACCCTCTAGTTGAACTTTTAACTGCTCTGTGTTCACTTATTGTAGTAGCTGTCTATGGCCCTACCCTGCAAATGCTATTTGGTCTGTTACTGACTTGGGCATTAATTACCCTGACCTTCATCGATTTTGATACACAACTGCTTCCAGACCGGTATACCCTGCCGCTTGCCGCCCTAGGCCTAGCTCTGAACAGTTATGCATTATATACCTCGGCAAGCTCTGCTATTTGGGGTTATGTGATTGGGTTTTTATGCTTATGGATTGTATATTATCTGTTTAAAGTCATCACCGGTAAAGAAGGCATGGGATACGGGGACTTTAAGTTACTGGCCGCACTCGGAGCCTGGATGGGTCCTTTAATGCTGCCTTTAATTGTGCTACTTTCATCTTTAGTCGGGGCAATTATTGGTATCGTACTGCTCAAGATTCGCAAGGAAAACCAGCCTTTTGCCTTTGGTCCCTATATTGCGATTGCCGGCTGGATCGCTTTTTTATGGGGTGAGCAAATTATGAAAATTTATCTGGGAGGCTGATATGACATTTATCTTGGGGTTAACAGGAGGAATAGGCAGTGGAAAGTCAGCTGCCAGCCAGTGGTTTGAGTCTCAAGGTATACAGGTCGTAGATGCCGATGTAGTAGCACGTGAAGTGGTACAGCGTGGCCAGCCAGCACTGGCACAAATTCATGATGCTTTTGGTGACTGGGTGTTACAAGAAGATGGCGAGTTAAACCGGCGGGCATTGCGTGAACATATTTTCAAGCTACCGGAAGCGCGTCAGACTCTGGAAGGAATTACCCATCCTGCTATCCGCCAGGCGTTAATCCAGCAGCTACAGGCTGCCCAAAGTCCTTATGCCATACTGGTTTCTCCTCTTTTATTTGAAACCAATCAGCATGAACTTGCCCAGCATACACTTTTAGTCGATACCAGCGAAGATATTCAGATTATGCGTGCCTGTGCGCGTGACCAGCAGTCTGAGGAGCAGATCCGTCAGATCATTGCCGCACAGATGCCTCGCTCACAAAAACAGACTCTCGCTCATGATATTGTAACCAATGATGGCCATCTGGAGCATCTATATGCTCAATTACAGCCTCTTCATCAGCTTTACCTCATCAAGGCCGAAAAGCTAAAAGCAGATTAGGAGATGCGAGAGTCTGAACCAGAACCTTTTTTCTGGTTTTCCAGCTGCGCCTGTAAAGTATCTTTGCGGAACCAGCGCCATGGCTGTAAAGCTCCAAAACTCATCCCGATTAATCCAGCAAGCACAGAGAGACTTAATGATTCGCCGAGCAATGGTATAGCAAGCAAGGCTGCAATAAAAGGTGCCAGAGTTACAATACTTCCAGTTTTAAAAGCCCCTAAACGCTCAATGGCTGCCACATAAGTCAGGGTAGCAATGATTACCACAAAAACGCCGTGGAAAAGTGTCTGGATAACCAGATGCAGAGGTTCTGGCTCACTGAGATGTTTAGGTATAAATAACAAGTAAATTGGAACATAGATAAGGGCTGACCAAATTACGACGCTCGCCATAGAGTGCCACGCAGACAGCTTCCATTGCTTGAGCAGTACAGTAAATACGCCCCACCAGATGGCACTGGTAAATAGAAGGATATCTCCTATACCAAATGCATGACTGCTTGAGCGTGAAATCAGATAACTCATGACAGCTAAAGCAAGTAGCATAATGCCAAGACTTAGCCAGGTATGCTGATCAAAAGGCTGTTTAAATAAAATCCATGCTGCTACAGCAGTGGTTAGTGGAATACAACCGTTGAGAAAAATCGCGGCATGGGCAGCAGGAGCATACAAAAATGCTGTATACACTGTTAAGCAGTACCCTAAGCCGCCAATCAGTGCCAACAGAACAGACTGCCTCGTCCATAAAAATGCCGTATCTTTTTTATACAGCAGAATAGGCATGAGAATGAGAAAGGCCAGACCGAAACGTAAGGCCGTAATATCCCAAGGACTGATATGCCACTGGGCATTTAAACGGGAGAATAAAGTGAAACCGCCCCAGATACACATGGTAATCGCCACAAACAGATAACCTTGAACCCGGGGAGTCATACTGAATCCTTTTAATTAATCAACTTATAAACTTTTAGCATTACGCTGACGACAGGCTTCATAGAGCGCCATACCGGTTGCCACACTGACATTTAAACTTTGCAGATTTCCAGCCATCGGAATGTAAACCTTGTGGTCGCACTGTGCCTGGGTGATAGGTCTTAAACCGGTATCTTCAGCACCCATTACAATCACTATAGGTCCGGTCAGGTCACATTGCTGAAGCGGCAATGCTTGTTCGTCGAGCATGGTTCCTATTACTCGTACTTGTGAATGCTCTTTCATCTGTGCAAGCGTACGGGCCAAATTGGTAACCTGAATGAACTTGACTTTCTCCGCCCCACCGGCTGCCACTTTCCGTGCCGTCGGTGTCAGACTGGCTGAACGGTCACGTGGCACAATAACTGCCTGTACACCCATTGCTGCGGCTGTACGGATACAGGCCCCCAAGTTATGCGGATCAGTTACCTGATCCAGGGCCAGCAATAGAACATCCGGTGTTTGTTCAAGTAACTGTTCTAGATCTTTTTCATTCATAACCGGATGTGGACGGACAGCAGCCACAACCCCCTGATGAAAGGGTAACCCGGCCAGCTTTTCAAGACTGTCCCGGCTGGCTTTTTGCACGCTAATTCCGAAAGGTTCAGCCAGTTCCAGAATCTTTTGCAAACGCTGGTCTTCACGCCCTTTTAGTGTAAACAGGGTCAGAACCCGTTCTGGCTCCAGTTCTAATAATGACTCCACTGCATGAACGCCATAATAATATTCAGGTTTCGCCATGAACGACCTCTAAGCTGGTGACTTGTGAAAAACAAAAATCCTGCAAAGTAACTTCGCAGGATCTCCTATATCAGTCTAGTGTACCTGATTTATTGCAGAATGCTTAGCCTTCTAGGTGGCAAACATAATCAAGCACATCATCAGTTTCAATTTTAAAGGTGCTGTTACCTGGTACATAAAAAGACTGACCGGCGCGGAACAGTTCAGCCTCTTCATTATTGGCAATTTTAACACGGCATTCACCAGAGATAATCTCCATACGCTCAGGCACATGGGTTTCAAAGGTAAGCGGCTGCTCTGTCGGTAAAATGACCCCCAGAGTTTTTTTAGTACCGTCTTCAAATAAAATTGTATGGCTAATACACGAACCACCAAAATAGACATTTGATTTTTTTATTACTGATACATGATCAAACTGTGCTGACATGCGTATTCTCCAGATAATGCGCATTTATATACGTTATGATTGCGGTAGTTTAATTGCGGCGGCGCAACTAATCAATTGCCGTTTCAACAGGAAAAATCAATATTTTCCATTCCTTGCCGTTCAGTTTATTCAGATCTACAGGCAGCCTTAAACCAATAGTTGAAAGATCCAGCATAACGGTTGATGAGCGACCATTTTTTATCATTCTCTGTCTATAACTTACTATGATATTGTGTCTGCTATATTTGTTGCACTTATGGTTATACAGATAAAATTTTGAGTTAAACATCTAATTCATCATTACATTTTTGATCAAACCGTATTTTTCATTTTGTAATTCTAACCATCAACAATATATGACTGGCATAACAACAATGGAACACTGATCTTTGCTGGCAATATATTCTCTTAATTAGTTTTCAGTATTGTTAAAGCGAATACAGCTTTTTGCCAAGAACAGAACAACTGTATTTACAAAATTTTTATTCGCATATTTATTTTAAGATCGCGTTATCATATTTTGAATGTCTTAAAATAAAAGCCATCTTGTGACCACAACAAAACTTGACTATCTTAGACACAAACCTTTCGCAGCCTGGATGCGTTTATGCTGACACATTTAACACTGATCAATTTTGCGCTTGCTGACCATCTAGCCCTTGATATTGAACAAGGTTTTAACGTACTCACAGGTGAGACCGGTGCTGGTAAATCCTTATTACTTGATGCGCTTTCTGCCTGCCTCGGTGAACGTACCGATACCAACTATGTTCGTTATGGCACAGACAAGGCCGACATTACTGCCGTCTTCAGCTACCAGCCAGATAGCCCTGAAGCAGGGTGGCTCAGTGCGCATGAGTTAAATGATGAATCAGGTGAAATACATTTACGCCGGGTAATTTTTGCTACAGGCCGCAGTAAAGCCTGGATCAATGGCCGCCCGAGCAGCCTATCTGAACTGAAAGAAATTGGACGTCTTCTGGTTCAGCTTTATAGCCAGCATAGTCAGCAGCAGCTTCTGGAACCACCTTATCCACGCAAGTGGCTAGACCGCTACAGTAATTTTTATAATGAGGCCCAGCAAGTACGTGATGCATATAGCCAGTGGCAGAAGAATATTCGCCAGCATCAGGCTGCGCTTGAAGCACAGGCTAGCCGATTACAGCGGATCAGTACGCTGGAGCTACAGCTTGAAGAACTTGAAGATATAGTTGCTATTCACTATAAAGAAATAGAGCAGGAATTTGACCGTCTCAGCCATCATGAACATATTATGCAGGACTGCGCTTACAGCCTGAATATACTCGATGAAGCAGAATCCAATCTTTCTCAGGAGCTCTCTTCGGTAATTCGCCGGCTGGAAACACATGCTGGGCGTAGTGAACAGCTATCCAGTATTTATAATGCATTATTAAATGCGCAAAGTGAACTAGATGAAGGGACAGCGCAGCTACGCCAGTTTATTGACCGGCAGAGCTTTGATCCAGAACGTATGGAAGAGTTGAATGCCCAGCTTGAAATTTTTCATCGTTTGGCCCGTAAGTATAGAACCCAGCCAGAGCAGCTAAAAGAAGAATATGAACTCTGGCAGCAGGAACTGGAAAAACTGCAACAGCTCGATGACCCAGAAATGCTGGCCGAACAGGTTGAACACGCTCATCAGGACTTTTTGCAGAAGGCTGAGCATCTGGACCAGATTCGACGTGAAGCCGCGATACCACTTGCCAAACAGCTGACTGAACAGGTAAAACCACTGGCCCTGCCCGAAGCTTATTTTGAATTCCGTTTTGATGCACTGGAACAGCCTACTGCAGAAGGCCTGAGCTTTATCCAGTTACTGTTTACCGCCAATAAAGGCATACCGGCCCAACCACTGGCACGGGTAGCTTCAGGAGGTGAGCTGTCACGTATTGCACTGGTAATGCAGGTGATGAATGCCGAGAAAACTGAAGCTGAGGTTCTAGTGTTTGATGAAATCGATGTCGGGATCAGCGGCGGTACTGCCGAGATTGTAGGACGACTGCTTGGAGGGCTGGCACAGCATGTACAAATTCTGTGTATTACCCATCAGGCCCAAGTGGCGGCTCAATCTGACCAGCATCTTCTGGTAAAGAAACTGCAGACTGATCCGGCCAGCAGTACCATCATTGAACTGGATGAAGATGAAAGGATTCAGGAACTGGCCCGTATGACAGGTGGCGTTGAAATTAGTAACACCACCTTGCAGCATGCCAGACAGTTGCGTCAGCTTAAATTCCAGCAGGCTTAATAGATAATATCTTTTAGCAATCAGCAGCCAGTTTGAGCTCTTGATTTTTATAAAATCGCCACAACTATCTTCAAGCAGCAGCTTTTATATTCTAGTCTGTCCCCATTCTGCAAGCCTTGAATAGACAGTATTTAAGGCTACATCTGACCAATAAGTTTCTGCTTTTTTGCTGAAAGGCACAGATGCTTACGTGCAGAGGATTGTATTCTCGACAGTAGTCACTTATAAGTGAAGAGACCATACTCTGTAATTTTATTGAAATTTATCTTTTTGCCTCAATTTTTGTCCAGACAAAACTTTATGCTGACAATTTAGGAGAACAGCTTAGGTGACCAAACAATATTTGACGCATCGTTGTCTTATCGCTCCTCCAGAAATTGCCGATGATTTCTTTGCTCATACGGTCATCTATCTGGCTCGACATGATGAAGACGGCGCACAAGGGATCATTATCAACCGACCTGCTGGCATTCAGATCAAGGAATTGTTGAATGACTTGGAAATTGATGCAGATAATGTCCAACCTCATGATGTGCTTCAAGGCGGTCCATTGCGCCCGGAGGCAGGTTTCGTTTTACATACCGGTCAACCCGTTTGGCATTCGTCTATTGCTATTGGTGAAAATGTTTGTATCACCACTAGTAAAGACATTCTGGATGCAATTGCACACAATGAAGGAGTGGACCGTTACCAGATAGCGCTGGGTTATGCCAGTTGGAGCAAAAATCAACTTGAAGAAGAGATTGCACGCGGTGACTGGCTCATCTGTGATGCAGATATGGACTTGATTTTTAATCTGCCTTACGATGACCGCTGGGACGCTGCCTATAAAAAAATGGGCCTAGACCGTACCTGGCTAGCTTCCGAGATTGGTCATGCCTGATGCCTCTCATCCGGGCCTGATTATGGCTTTTGACTTTGGCACTCAGAAAATGGGCATGGCTATCGGACAGGCAGCTATTCAGAGTGCTAATCCCTTGACGCTCTTCCCGATGAAGGATGGAATCCCGAATTGGGAACATTTGCTGAAGATTGTCAAAGAATGGCAACCGGACCTGTTTCTGGTCGGTTTACCCTTAAACATGGATGAGAGTGAGTCAGAACTTTCTGCCCGTGCCCGCAAGTTTGCACGGCGACTGCGTCATCAGACCAATATTGAGACCCTGATGGTGGATGAGCGTCTAACGACTCGTGAAGCCCGTAGTGAACTGAATCAGTATCAGGCTCAGGGTGGGAACCGTAAACTTGCGGCTGACAGTATTGCAGCTGCCCTGCTGATTGAAAGCTGGTATCGGGAACCAGATGGACTTAAGCCCTGATATTTTATCTTCTATAAAAAAAGAAGAGTAATACTCTTCTTTTTAATGATTTTTGCCAAGACCGGTCAAATATGATCTTTGGCTTCAATGATTCGTACTGTTGCGGTACGGCCTGATACCAGGGTTAACCGGTTTTCTGGCAATTTATCAATCATGATTTTGACCGGTACCCGCTGTGCCAGACGCACCCAGCTAAATGTAGGGTTGACGTTGGCCAGCAGGTTAGAACTGTTGCCACGCTCACGGTCCTCAATTCCTGTTGCTATACCCTGCACATGACCATAAATCTTTTCCGAATCTCCCATGAGCTGTACTGTGGCTTTATCTCCCACATGTATTCTGTCAAGTTTGGTCTCTTCAAAATAACCGACCACATAGAGCTGCTGGCGGTCGACCAGGGCAGCCACTGCCTGTCCAGATTTCACGTAATTACCAGGACGCATATCGAAATTGGATAAAGTGCCGTCTGCCGGTGCAATAACTGCTGAGCGGTGCAGGTTGAGTTCAGCCAGATGTACCTGGCTGGTGGCAGCTTCAATCAATGCTTTCTGCTGACGGATAGTGGCCTGCGCCTGCTGAATAGCAGCCTGCATCTGTTCATGCTCAGCACGCGCCTGGTCACGCACTGCGAACATCTGGTCTTGTTCCTGCTTGGAAATTGCACCATTCATTAGGCTGGCATAACGCTGTGCATTTTTCTCTGCCAGCCGGATATTGGCTTGAGACTTGATTGAGTTGGCATGTGACTGGGCTAGAGCAGCTTCAGCTTCGGCCAGCCCTGCCCTGGCTTTAGCCAGATCAGATTTAGCCTGTTCAACATCTAGCGCCTGACGGGCGACATCTATTTTAAACAAGACCTGACCTTTTTTTACCGTCTGGTTATCTTGTACCAGAACTTCTGTGACCAGTCCGGAAACATCTGAAGAAACCTGCATCACATCACCCTTCACCCGACCGTCACGGGTCCAGGGTGCAGCATTATAGTAGTTCCATAAATGTATAATGGCATAGAGAGCAACTGCCGCCACCAGCAGCAGAGATAAGGGACGAAGCAGCTTGCGCGCATCAAATGAGTTCATCACGGTCAACCTATCACCAGAGAAAATCAAGCAGAAAAATAAAGAAAGAGCCAGTGGATACAGAGCAGTAGCACTAGATACCAGCAAAGATGAAATATGCCTGGCCACATAATCCAGTCATTTGTAACCCAGCGATGGGTAAATACATCTGTAAGCTTGAGTAATCCGTAAGCCAAAATCGCCTGTATCAGCAGAATCGGAACATAAAGTCCATAAATATTGACTTCACCCATCTCAAGCTCCTGCCATATTAAAATGTGGTTGTGTATTGCTTATCCCGATATGGCAAATACTGCACTGGATATTGTTCAGTGAAATTAGCAGTCGAAGTCGCAGCTCATTATCTTCAACATTTGTGGCAAGTAAACGTAACTCTTGGAGCTGCCGTACAAGTTCAGTGGATGGTACAGCGTTCCACAAGCCTGCCTGCTCACGTAGTTCAAAATAGTGCTCGAGCTGCTGGCCCAGCTGTGCAATCTGTTTCACCAGCAGCTCATGATCAGATAACTGACCTGCCAGTTCCTGCAGCCGGCTTAAATCGACAATCGCACTACATTCAACCAGTGCTGCATTAATCGAAGAACGAATCTCAGATGACTGAACCATTTTGGTATTCAGTACACCGATTCGGTCGAGCATACTTCTAAGATGAATCCTGAACTGGGTACCATAAGGCAATACAAGTGCTTGGTGCATGGCTTTACTATGCAGGGCCAGTATTCGTGTTGCGCTGGTTTCTGGTGACATGGCGCGTACAAAATAGATCACAATCAGTGAGACCAGAACACCCAGAATCATGGCAAAAGAGCTGTCAAAATAGGTCACTGCATCCATATTGTAAGAATTACGCAAATTTAGCCCCATCATGGTATTAATACCCAGTACCATTCCTACTGGCATCAGAGAAGGATTGGCCATCATGGATACAGAAAACAGGAACATGGGCAGAAGCACCAGTGCCAGCTCCCAAAACGCCGTAATATGTGGAAAAATACCAAAGGCATATACAAACACCAGCCCAGCCGAAACCAGACTGCCCCAGATAAAGATACGCAGCACGGGTACCGGGTTATCAAGTGCTGTCAAAATACATGCTGTTACTGCCCCCATCTGTGCCATCATGAAGCCCATGCGCCAGCCAGAAAGGATCCAGAGCGCACAAACGATCAGTGTAATCAGAAAAGCGCTGACTCCTCCGCGCACTGCCACGCCATAATCACGATGTAAACTCGGATAAGTTGTAGTAATTGGAGTAATACTCTCAGGGATATTTTTCTCACCTGCCTGAATCAGCCCCCACAATAATTTAACCGTCCGGATATTATGAATAAAATGCCGGATGTCCATTTTTATACTGCTTAAAACGATATATTGTTCAGGGTTAACATCTCGCAGCAATTCATTGAAGTCAGCCTCGAACTCTGCAGGCAATTCAGTCAGTTGGCTCTCGGCTACAGGCTGCTTTTGATTTAGAAAATTCAGCACATGCTGCTGAAGTTTTTCCAGATACTCAGATTTTTTAAAATCAAGTTGATGAAGCTGTTCGCGCTTTTCCGACATGGCGACCAGATTGGCAATTACCATGGACATTTGATGCAGCATTTCCTGCAACTGTTTGGTCATGCCCTGCAATTCACCCTTCTCGTAAGACAAGTGCACAGCAAGTGCATGAATATCACTACTGTCACGGGTTATTCCAGCCAGCAGTTCGCTATAGTTCTGGTCTGGATGCGGATTTTTCAATAAATTACTAAACAGGTTTTCAGTATCATTCAGAAGTTTAGTGACACGCTGCCTGATGACCGAGCCAATATGTATCGGTAAAACTGTCGCTGAGACCACAGCATGGGCAATCACCCCGATTGAAATTTCTAGTACCCGAGCCAAAGCCAGATCAAAGATGTTATAGCTGTCTATATAGCCAATCGCATTACATACGATCATGGCAGTAGAATAACCGGCCAGCATAAATACATAACTGCGCGGTGTACGGTCCAAAAGAGAAATATAAAGTGCAAAACCGACCCATAGCGCCAGTATAATAGAAAATAGCCACGGTGTATTGATCAGGGGTGGAGTCAATAGCAATGCGATTATTGCCCCGGCAACCGTTCCGATAAGCCGGTATACACATTTGGAAGAGACCATGCCTGAGAATGGACTGGCAATAATCATCACTGTACCAATCGACCACATCGGGTTAATCAGATCCAGACGAAAAGATACAAATAGAGCCAGCATGCCAGCAATAAAAGTTTTAAGCGCAAAAGTCAGTTCCATCCGGCCCGGACGAAAGGCCAAGATTTGTTTAAATAGCATGTGGTATCTCGAAAATAGAAATCCGTTTTAAGGCGTACTTCCAAGTCAACAACAACTTACCCTTGCCTAGACCTGCTAAATATCGCACATGGCAGGGCCCTAGCTTTTAAGCCCTGATATAGATATTGCAGCAGTCAACACATCCCCGTTTTAAAAGCAGGATCAATGTTCAGGTAAGTTTTCTTTCAGACGAAAGAAAAGGAGAGAATAAACAGCACTTATTTTAATCTTGATAGTTTCTAAATAAGATACTTAATGTGAGTATTTTTTCAAATAAACACGAAATAGTCAATAAAGTATCTTATTATGATAATAAATAAATTATTTTGATTACTAGTTATTCCTTAAGCGTACTTTAATAGGCCAAGTTTTCCAGCCTGAAAATATATTCACCGGTCTCTACAATTTGTTATAAAGGTAATAGCTCATCATTAAGATTTTGGACAACAGTAGGTATACATGGCACTTTCTAGTTTTGGCAAGATTCTGACGGTTCTTGATTTATTTTCAGTTTCACGGCCTGTCATCAATGTTGACATTATCTGTGAGGAACTCGGCCTGTCCAAACCGACCAGTTATCGCTACCTCAAGGAACTGGTTTCTTCAGACATCCTGCAGCGTATTAGTGGTACATCAGGTGATTATACGCTGGGTTCAAAAATTGCTGTACTGGACTATATTTCACGTACAACTGATCCTGTAGTACAGGCCAGCAGTCCGTTTATGAGTGAAATTGCAGAACGCACCGAATTGTGCTGTCTGCTTACTCACCTTAATCAGGATTACTGCATTGATGTGCATCATGAGGTTTTCCGTAATACCGACCTGCTGTCCTATGGTCGTGGTTGTCCACGTCCGGTATACGTCGGGTCTTCTCCCAAGGTTATCTTGGCACATCTGCCAAAACAGCGTCTCCATAATTATTATGAACGCTTTGCTACCCAGCTCTCTGAAGTCGGCTTTGCGCAGGACCTGGAAAGCTTTATACAACAGATGAAAAAAATTAAAAAACAGGGTTATTATTTTTCTCAGGGCGAGCTCGACCCACGGGTATCCGGTCTGTCTGTACCCATCCGGTTTTCTTCTAAAGAAGCGCCTATGGCATTAACTGTACTGGCTTCAAGAAGCCGCTTTGAGTTTATTAACGTCAGTAAACTGATTGAGACATTGAAAGAAAATGCTGCACAAATCGAGAAGAAATTTTCTGTTATTTCAGAAGAAGGGAACTGATCTATTAAGTAATAATCTATACGATAATTTACATAAATTACTCGAAGAGATTTCTTGTAATTTTAAATAAATTCTCATATGATGATTTTGTTCTTCAGTAATTGCCAAAAGTGTTCCATGACATTACTGTTCTGTTTTTTCGAAAACAGCTCCTCTGAATAAAACAGCCCATGTCCTCCACACATGGGCTGTTTTATTTTATTGTCTCTGCTGGTCTGCCCTGCTTTTTAGCCCTCTGGCCAGAAATACCGAAATGTAAGATTAATACGGGGTTCCTGTACCCGAGTGCTTTTCATTAAGGCATGTTTCCAGAAATGCTGGGTTTCATCGCGCATTAACAGCAATTGCCCATGCTGTAATAAGACCTCTATCTTGTCATTTTGGGTTTTATGCCTAAAACAGAATTTACGGGTTGCCCCCAGACTGACAGAAGCAATCACCGGATTTTGACCTAGAGTTTTTTCATCATCACTATGCCAGCCCATGCCTTGGCTGCCATCTTGGTACAAGTTGGCCAGACATGAGTTAAACTGTTGGCCCGTCAGTTTTTCAATATACTGTTTAAGTTTCCAGAGACTGTCATCCCATATATGTCCTTTTCGTGTAATACCTGAATAGCGGTATTCAAATTTTTCATCACCATACCAGGCGATCATACGGCTGGTTCGTATATGCTTGCCATAAAGGATAACTTCATCATGCTGCCAGGCCAGCTGTTGTAGAAAATATTGCAGATAGGCTGTTGCGTCTGTCTCGGTCAGTATCTGACCATAATCTTTAACAGAGCCGTTATAAGGCAGCAGATTTGATCGGGGCTGGGCCGCAAAGAGCTCAAGGTTCATTACTGCTCCGGTCAGATCAGGGTAATACTTATTTTAAACATGGTTTTATCACTTTGCTCAATTCACAAATTGTCACAGAGCGGTGGGTTGAGCCGGTATATTTAAATCCTTAGACTGAATTTAGAACTTAAGAACAAGAACGACCTGCATGAATTTATGGCATTTATTTAAAAAGATCTCCCCTTTTGTCAGGCCGTACCGCCTGCTGGTTATGGCAACACTGGGCTTGACGCTAATCGGTGCATTTACGGCCCAGGTCAATGCACTGACCTTGCAGTATGCTGTCGACAGTATTAACCGTCTGGTCGAAGCTGGTCAGGGACTGAATGCAGGCTGGCATATTCTGGTTACCATTAGTGTAATTCTGCTGGGGAAGGAAATTATTAGTGCACTGGTTTCCTTTGGCCAAAAATTTTATGGTGAAAAACTTAGAATTCTGGTGTCACAAGACTTGGCCCAAGGCATTATTGAAAAATTTTTGACCTATCGGCTGGCCTTTTTTAACCAGGAAAATAATCAGGCAGGCAAATTACAGACACGAATTGACCGCGGAATCGGGTCTTTGACCCGACTGGTACAGATTTTTTTTATTGATATCTTGCCTCTATTTACCAGTGCAATTGTCGCGCTTGGTCTCATGTTTTATGCCAATGTCTGGGTAGGACTTGTGGCCCTATGTATCGTGCCGGTATATTTCTGGCTAACCTACAAACAAGCCCAGAAGCTGGGAGGATGGCGGCGCAACCTGCGCGATGGAAGAGAAAAAAAGAGTCAGGGCATTTTGAGTATTATTAACTCAATTACCGTAATTAAATCTTTTAATCGCGAGTCGATAGAAGCAGAGAAACAGCTCAAGCTACAAAAAGAACTGACCCAAAACCAGATGCGTACCCGTCAGACCAGCTTTTTGTTTGATGGCATGAAAACCTTTATTGAACAGATCGGTATTGTTCTGATCATTATTCTGACTGCGTATTTTGTTCTGTCCGGCCAGATGAGTATAGGGATGATCATGTATCACGTACTACTCTTCAATAACGTTTCTGCCCCTATTCGCTCGTTGCACCGTATTTATGATGAAGTTAATGATGCCATGATTTATTCAGAGAGTTTTTTCCAGATTCTGGAGGCTGATGATGAAATTGAATCAAGCGGTACACGCAAGCCGGTTATTCAGGGCCAGTTCGAGCTAGAAAATGTCGATTTTTATTATCCAAATGGACATCATGCTCTCAAGAATATAAATATGCAGACTCAACCCAACCGTATTACTGCACTGGTAGGCCTGTCTGGTGCCGGAAAATCCACTCTTATCAGTCTGCTGGATAAATTTTATCTTCCAGCCTCAGGTAAACTCTACCTCGACGGAGTTCCAATTGAAGAGATTGATACGGCCTATCTGCGTGACCATATTGGTCTAGTGCTGCAAAAAAACCACATTTTTCAGGGTTCAATTCTTGAAAATATTCGTTATGGTAAGACTGATGCATCGCTGGATGAAGTCATCGAAGCGGCACGGAAAGCATCTATCCATGAGCAGATCATGCAGTTGCAACATAGCTATGAGACGGATGCCCTGATGCTTTCTGGTGGTCAGCAGCAGCGCATTGCTTTGGCACGGATGTTCCTTAAAGATCCACCGATTATTTTTCTGGATGAGCCCACTGCAAGTCTGGACGCGATTGCTTCCGAGCAGATCAAGCAGAGCCTAGACAAGATCAAGCAGGGACGGACGGTTATCATTATTTCACATAGCCTGTCACAGATCATTGACGCCGACTATACGTATGTCATGAAAGAGGGACGAATCGTCGAGCACGGCGAACATGATGCACTTTATCATCAGGACGGAGTTTATAAGGAAATTTTCAATGCCATGGCGAAAAGCCTAAATATTGAAAAAATTGCCAAGACTTTTGGTGAAGAGGCTGAGGAAGAAACTCACAGTTAAGGCCTGTATTGGCTTAAAGAAAGTTATAAAAAATCCCCTGTATCATGGGGATTTTTTATAGGGCCACTGTTAAGGCTGCTTTAAATAAGGCCAGGCGGCCTTTAGATAAATAAACATTGACCATAAGGTTAAAAGCACTGCGGTATAAAGCAGTGCATAAGCAATTAATTCAAGCGGCGGCCAGTTCAGCAGAAATACAGAAATCGCAATCATCTGAAATGCTGTTTTGTACTTACCCACCGTAGAAACAGCTACGCTGGTCCGAGCTCCCAGTTCTGCCATCCATTCACGTAAGGCGGAAACTGTAATCTCACGAGAAATAATAACAATCGCAGCAAAGGCCATTGAAATTGTCGGTTGCCATTGCACCAGCACAATCAGTGCCGCTGCAACCATCAGTTTATCTGCCACAGGGTCAAGAAAGCGCCCAAAGGCTGAAGTCTGATTCAAGGTTCGGGCCAGATAGCCATCGAACCAGTCGGTTACTGCAGCAAGCACAAAAATTGCAGTCAAAATAATATGCCGGGTCATACTGCTTTCATGCCCACTTACCTGCATTGCAGGTGGCCAGTAAACCACCAGCAAAAATACCGGAATCAATCCGATACGTGCCAAAGTCAAGATGTTCGGAATATTCAGGATACGACCTGTAGTCATAGACACCGCCAGTGTTTCCCCCTACCACATGATCATGTAATAGAAAATTTTGAGGATTTATCCATTTTTAGTAGGGTCACTTTATACGAAATGATATTTAGTGTCACTAGGCAAACACTGTTACAGTCTGCCGGGAAATCGCAATCAGGCGATTTTCGGCATCCCAGATATGGGCATATTCGGTTGAATAGCCGTCCCCTGCAAAATCTGTAAAAGCTTTATATTTAAACCAGTCATGCAACTCATGCTGGACCGGATGTACCAAAGTGATATGCCACGTCAAGGAACTGGCAGGAGCCACCTGTTTAAAGAGCGGTATCACAGCAGGTGGCCAGATATCCATCAAGGTCAACAAATGAGCCAGCTCAAGTTCGCTATTATCATGAAATTCGGGCTTAAACCGGAACCAGCCACCAAAGTCTGGAGTTTTGCTGCCACTACAGGGTAACTGCCCTTCGGCCCAGCACAGTTCAAACTGCTGATAACACAGTGGTAAGAAGCCCTCCCGATAAGGCAGACAGTTTAATTGTTCAGGCAACGGATAGTCAGGAGCATGACGCTCCTGATGGACTTCAATTGCAGATGGGCGCTCAGCACCAAAGCTGGCCAGCAGAATACTTTGGACTTCATCATTCTGCCATAACCTTACCTCTACCGTCGTTACGGATTTACCTTCACGTAACACCTCAGCGGTGATTCTGGCACGACTCTCCTGTACCGGGCCAACAAAGGTCACACTAGTGCTCAACAGCCGTTTTTGCAGATCATTGACAGTTGCTACAGCCTTGTGCATCAGGATTCCCGCTACCAGTCCGCCATAAATGGTCCGGCCCTGTAACCAGCCTGCTGGAATATCAATCTCTTCTGAAACTGTCACAGCCTGAAAAAGTTGTTTTAATGACATCCCTTGCCTCAATTATTCTTGTGCTCGGGCCATCATGACAAGTTTTTTAAGTGCTGTGAATGGCTGCTGACTCGGGAGTCATCCTCTACTTTGGTAATTTTTGCCTATTATTCATGCAGTATTTTATAAATCGTTCGAGCCAGTGCCGGACCCAAACCGGGAACTACCATTAACTCTTTTTCTGAAGCCTTCAGTACACCCTGAATCCCACCAAAATGGGTAAGCAAGTCACGCCGGCGCTTTGGACCAAGTCCAGGTATGACTTCTAGAACCGAACCTGCACGGCGTTTGTCCCGCTTGGCACGGTGCCGGGTTATGGCAAAACGATGTGCCTCATCACGTACCTGCTGAATCAGATGCAATGCTTTATGGTCTTCAGCGAGCTGAATCTTGCGGCCATCCGTAAAGTGCAGGGTTTCTAGTCCCGGTTTACGTCCTTCACCTTTAGAAACACCTACCATGAAAGCATCCAGGCCCAAGTCTTGCATGACTTCCATTGCCATATGTAACTGGCCTTTACCGCCGTCAATCAGCAGCAAGTCTGGTAATAGACTTTTTTTATAACGCCGGGTCAGAGCTTGCCGCATGGCTGCGTAATCGTCTCCCCCGGTGATATCCTGAATGGCAAACTGCCGGTAGTCACGTTTACGTGCTCCTCCCTGATCAAATACAACACATGAGGCAATCGGTGCTTCACCCATAGTATGCGAAATGTCAAAACACTCAATTCGGTCAACTGGCCGGCCCATGACCTGCTCTAGCTGGTGAAAGCGTTCATGCAGTTCAAGATGGTTGCTCAGCTGCCCCTTAATGGCATGCTGCACGTTCATGACTGCAAGCTCCTGCCATTCGGCACGGGTTTCCCGTACTTTATGCTTGATCTGTACTTTCTTGCCAAATTCAGTCTGAATAGCCTGTTCAAGTTCCTGTGTGTTAGGTAAGGCTACATTTACAATCAGCTCAGCCGGAACCTCATCAGCTACCTGAAAATAAAAGTTAGCCATAAAGTCACTAAGCATCTGTCCCAGGTCATCACTTTGCATGTCGGGAAAATAGCTTTTACCCCCTAACATCCGGCCATTACGCACATGCATAATCTGGACACAGGTTACTCCGGCCTGATAGGCAATTGCCAGAATATCGGCTTCACCCTTGACCTTATAAACTGCTTGCTGGGCCTGTACTTCGCGCAACAGTCCCAGACGGTCCCGATAAAATACGGCCTTTTCAAATTCGAGCTTTTCTGCGGCCTCTTCCATTTTGGCAATCAGTTCCTGATTCAGCTCTTTGGTATCACCTTGCAGAAAGCGAATGGTATTCTTTACATCTTCCTGATAATCCTCAGGACTTACCAGTCCGACGCACGGTGCAGAACAACGCTTAATCTGATATTGCAGACACGGCCGTTTGCGCTGGGCAAAATAGCTGTTTTCACACTGGCGTACATTAAACAGCTTTTCCAGTACCACTAAGGTGTCACGAGCACTATATGCACTGGGATAGGGTCCAAAAAACTTGCCAACCTGATGCTTGCCCTTGCCCCGGCCACTGGCTACCCGTGGATAAGGCTTGTCACTCGACACAAAAATATAGACATAAGATTTATCATCACGCAGCATGATATTGTACGGCGGACGGTGCAGCTTGATCAGGTTTTGTTCAAGTAATAAGGCTTCTGTTTCAGACCGGGTGATTAGAGTCTGAATATCATAAATACGTGCCACCAGTGCCTGAGTTTTGGGATGCTCGATAGTTTTAACAAAATAGCTCGACACACGATTTTTTAAATTCTTGGCTTTTCCTACATATAAGAGTTCACCATCTTTACCCAACATACGGTATACCCCGGGTAAAGTGGTCATGTTTGCCAGAATTTTTTCTATATGTTCGCGTGCATTTTCGTTCACATGGGGCCTATATTGACAAGATCTTGCTCTTCACATGATGTGATGCTTTTACTGGCTTTTTCAAGCATCTTCACAATTTTCAAAGAAATTCACTAGCCTTTAACATCAAACTCATTACGTATAGATATATTATTTGAAAAATCAAATTTTGCTGGTCATTTAAGAAAACACCTGTGAAGAAATATTAATCCCTGATCTTGCTAGCCGGTTTTGTTTATACTTAAAAAATTGAATATTAGTTATCAAATAATGGTCTGAATATTTTAAATTTATTTAATTTTCAGAAATATCAATTATAGAACAGGAAACTGTATTAAACAGAGTAAAATAGCTTACGACTTATAGCAATGGGTTCATTAGTCCTGATTCAAAACACCTTTAAAAGTGCACATTCTATTTTTATCAAAATTGATCTATCTGTTTTGATGTACATCCTGCTAAGTTATGCCTGATTTATCAAAGCATTCGAATATAAAAATGCCCCGCAGGGCATTAAATTTTTAAGTAATATATGGCCGGATAAAAATCAGGAAGAAAATACCCAGCATTAAAAACCATTTTAAAACGTAATAAAGTTGGCGATTGGTCTTTTTCAATGCTTTAGCTTTAAGCCTGATCTGGTAGACATAAGCAAACAATTTATTTAAACCGCCTGTCTGGTCGCCAGCCTCATTCGGCGAGCTGGCCGCAGTCATCACTTTTTTACCAAACCAATGATTAAAATTTTGCATCAAACGTGTTTTTAATGGACGCTCTACATCGCAAAACAGAATAATCCGGTTTTCATCTGTCTTGTTCTCTGCATAATGGATATAGGTTTCGTCGAAAACTACACTCTCCCCGTCCCGCCATGAGTAACGTTGACCATCTACATCAATAAAGCAGCGATCATCATTAGGTGTCAATAAACCCAGATGATAGCGTAATGAACCAGCATAGGGGTCGCGATGTCGAACTAACCGGCTATCTGGGGCCAGCTCAGTAAACATGGCAGCTTTAATGGTCGGTAATGTTTTTAATAGGGCCGTGGTTTTTGGACAGAGTTCTGCTGCAGACGGATGGCTAGAATCATACCATTTCAGGTAAAAACGTTTCCATCCAGTCTTAAAGAACGAATTAAAACCCAGATCGTTATAACTGCTGGCTGCCTTGATCCCGCCCTGCTGGTACAAGGCTCTGGCCTCATCCCGAATCATTTCCCAATGCTCGTCCAAGGTTTGCAAATCCTTAAAATGCTGGGTAGCAATATAAGGCTGGTTAGGTACCTTAGAAAACAGGTACATTAAAAAATTAATCGGTGCGAGAAGCGTTGAATGGTCAAAAAATTGACGATAGAACGAATGACGCACTTTACCGCGATTTTGGATATATAACGCTGAAATCACAAAAATCGCCAATACGATCCATTTAATCATATAGCTACTCTGCAACATAAAAAGAGAGATTAGAGCTGCTCGACAGGTCAATGGCTCTGTAAATGGCGGCGATTTTATCAAATGTTGATAAAAAAGACGATAAAGGGTAGCCAAAATAGAACTCTATCTAATGATGTATTATCAATAACAACTCCTAAACATAACAATTTCAGTGCATTCAGAAATTTTAAAATTGAATTTAACAGGTTACTAAAACATAACCTGAGTATTTAAACTGCCTATTACGGTAGATATTCTCTTGTTTTCTATAAATAGTTTACATCAACTGATTAAAATAATAATTATTATAATTAATGACTTATTTCAAATAATCTATCAAAGATTTACTTATTGGAATCACAACCAGAATATTGACCTTTAAAATTGATGACCCTTGCGTCACGGCTTGATACAACTTGTTATGTTCTTTTTAGATATAGTTATCGTAAGATTAGCGGAGCATCGATGTGTGCGGGAAATGTACACACGCTTCATTACATCAACTTAGAAGTCCTCCAAAATAAAGGAGATCAGGGCATGATCCACGCTGGCAATGCCATTACCGTCCAAATGCTTGAGGACGGGATTGCAGAATTCCGCTTTGACTTACAAGGTGAGTCGGTTAACAAATTCAACCGTGCAACGATTGAAGATTTCAAGGCTGCGATTGACGCCGTATCCGCTGCTGATATTCAGGGTTTAATCGTTACTTCAGGCAAATCTACATTTATCGTTGGTGCTGATATCACTGAATTCGGTGATAACTTTGCACAAGGTGAGCAGGCAATTGTTGATTGGGCGATGCCTGTCCATGAAATTTTTAACAGCTTTGAAGACCTGGACATTCCTAAAGTGGCTGCTATTAATGGCATGGCACTGGGTGGCGGTTTTGAAATGTGTCTGGTCTGTGACTACCGTGTCATGTCAGAACAAGCACAGGTGGGCTTACCTGAAATCAAGCTGGGGATCTTCCCGGGTTTTGGCGGTACAGTTCGTTTAAGTCGTGTTATTGGTATTGATAACGCTGTTGAATGGATGGCAACTGCTGCACCGAAAAAACCGGCTGCTGCACTAAAAGACGGTGCTGTTGATGCTGTTGTGTCAGCTGATAAGCTCAAAGATGCTGCAGTTGATCTGGTTAAGCAGGCTATTCATGGCCGTCTGGACTGGAAAACCAAGCGTCAGGAAAAGCTGGATCCTGTAAAATTGAGTCCACTTGAGCAAATGATGGCGTTTAATACAGCCAAGGGTGCGGTACTGGCTAAAGCTAATCCGGCTCAATATCCTGCTCCAAAACTACTATTGGATTCTTTGCAGGCAGGTGCAAGCTTACATCGTGACGAAGCTTTGAAAGCTGAAGCTGAAGGTTTTGCCAAAGCAGCTATTACTCCGCAAGCAGGAGCACTTATTGGTCTGTTCTTAAATGACCAGGTTGTGAAAAAAGCTTCTAAACAGCATGAAAAAGGTGCACATCCTGTAAATCAGGCAGCTGTTCTGGGTGCAGGGATCATGGGTGGCGGTATTGCTTACCAAGCGGCAAGCAAAGGTACACCAATTATCATGAAAGATATTGGTAACCCGCAACTGGCCTTGGGTATGTCTGAGGCAAACAAACTGCTGACCAAGCAGGTTGAACGCAAGAAAATGAAACCTGCGCAAATGGGTGAAACCCTGGCACGTATTCGCCCGACTTTAAGCTATGAAGAGTTTAAAGAAGTAGATATCGTGATTGAAGCAGTCACTGAAAACCCAAGAATTAAAGAAGCGGTTCTGGCAGATACTGAAAAATCGGTACGTGAGAATACAATTATTGCATCCAATACTTCTACAATTTCGATTACGCGCCTGGCAAAAGCCTTACAGCGTCCGGAAAACTTTGTTGGTATGCACTTCTTTAACCCGGTACACATGATGCCGCTGGTTGAAGTCATCCGGGGTGAAAAGACATCTGAAGAAGCAATCGCAACAACAGTAGTTCTCGCCCAGAAAATGGGTAAAACTCCGATTGTTGTTAACGACTGTCCGGGCTTCCTGGTTAACCGTGTATTATTCCCTTACTTCGGTGCATTTGACCTGTTACTTAAAGATGGTGCTGACTTCCAGCAAATCGATAAAGTCATGGAAAAATTTGGCTGGCCAATGGGTCCTGCTTATCTGATGGATGTTGTGGGTATCGATACCGGCGTACATGGTGCAGAAGTCATGGCTGAAGGTTTCCCTGACCGTATGAAGCCAGATTACAAAGGTTCTATCCAGACCATGTATGAAGCAAAACGCCTGGGTCAGAAAAATGATGTCGGTTTCTATAAATATGAGCTCGACCGTAAAGGCAAGAAAGCCAAAACTGTTGACCCGACTGCCTATGATGTCATTGCTCCGGTAATATCAGATGAAAAACGTGAATTTGATCCTCAGGAAATCATTGACCGCATGATGCTGGCTTTCTGTAATGAAACAGTTCGTTGCCTGGAAGACAATATTGTGGCTACTCCTGCTGAAGCAGACATGGCGATGATCATGGGTGTAGGCTTCCCTCCATTCCGTGGTGGCCCATGCCGTTACATTGATCAGACCGGTGTTGCTGAATATGTAGCGCTTTGCGATAAATATGCGCACCTAGGTAAAGCTTATGAAGCGCCACAAATGTTGCGTGACATGGCAGCTAACAATAAAAAATTCTACGGTTAAGGAGTGACGTGAATGGCTACTTTAAATCCACGTGACGTTGTGATTGTTGATGGTGTACGTACAGCCATGGGCAAATCGAAAAACGGTATGTTCCGCAATGTACGTGCCGACACCATGTCTGCTGAACTTATCCGTGCACTAATGGTACGTAACGAATTCGACCCGAATGAAGTTGAAGACGTGATCTGGGGCTGTGTAAACCAGACCCTTGAACAAGGTATGAACATTGCCCGTAATATTGCTTTGCTGGCAGACCTTCCAAAAACTGTTGCCGGTCAAACCGTTAACCGTCTTTGTGGTTCTTCCATGCAAGCCATTCATACAGCAGCTGCACAGATTGCAACCAACCAAGGTGATATTTTTATCATCGGTGGTGTAGAGCATATGGGCCATGTAGGCATGATGCACGGTATCGACCTGAACCCGGCTGCTTCCAAGCATTATGCTAAAGCATCTAATATGATGGGTCTGACTGCTGAAATGCTGGGTCGTATGAACGGCATTACCCGTGAAGAACAGGATGCCTTTGGTGTGGAATCACACCGTCGTGCTTGG
The DNA here is from genome assembly GCF_002434085.1 of Acinetobacter sp. UBA6571. Taxonomy (NCBI): domain Bacteria; kingdom Pseudomonadati; phylum Pseudomonadota; class Gammaproteobacteria; order Moraxellales; family Moraxellaceae; genus Acinetobacter; species Acinetobacter sp. UBA6571. The sequence continues at coordinate 49,246 of NZ_DJJJ01000011.1, forward strand.
GCTGCGACTGAAAATGGTCTGTTCCAGAACGAGATTGTGGGTATTGAAGGTCATAATGCTGACGGTTATAAAGTATTGTGTGATATCGATGAAGTAATCCGTCCGGATGCCAATATTGAATCTTTCCGTGCTTTACGCCCAGTATTCGACCCTAAAGGCGGTACAGTCACTGCTGCAACCTCTTCTGCATTGTCTGATGGCGCATCTGCCATGTTACTGATGTCTGCTGAACGAGCTCAGTCTCTCGGCCTGAAACCACGTGCCGTAATTCGCTCTATGGCAGTTGCAGGCTGTGATGCTGCGATCATGGGTTATGGCCCGGTTCCAGCAACCCAGAAAGCACTAAAACGTGCTGGTCTCTCGATTGCTGACATGCAGACAGTTGAGCTAAATGAAGCATTTGCCGCACAAGGTCTGTCTGTACTGAAAGGTTTAGGCCTTTATGACAAACAAGACATCGTAAACTTAAGTGGTGGCGCAATTGCGTTAGGACATCCACTGGGCTGTTCTGGTGCGCGTATTACCACTTCTCTGCTGAACATTATGGAACAGCAAGATACACAAATCGGTCTTGCGACCATGTGTATCGGTTTAGGTCAGGGTATTGCTACCATTATCGAACGTGTTTAATTCTTAAAATACTAAACTTAAAGAAACTCTGCTCAATGCAGGGTTTTTTTACAATTTTTTTAATAAAAAACTTGGCTCTGCAACAAAAAATAGTCAATATCAATACTCAATGTGACGAATAATAACTTATTGCACATTTTTCTTTCACAATTAATCTTATATTTCTCAAATGAGAAAAATTTTATTCAGCTTAAGCTGTGCTGTAGTACTTACAGGTTGTAATACTATGGCGATTAAACCCGAAACACGTAGCGCTTTAGACCGTCAACAAAATGAGCTCCGACAATCTTCTGTAGCAATTTTAACTGATAGCTGTTTATTGCGTGCAGAGTTAGGGACTTCTCACATTATTGGACAAGAAAGTGCTCAACTGGCCCTAGGCTTTAATGAGGCTCTTGCCCAGCAATTAAAAGAAGTTTCGGTTAATACAACTGTGAAATCAGCACCCTTCATTTGCGGTTTTATGCCAAAGAAACAGATAATAGGGTATGACATCCGTTTACATCCAAAGGATAAACGGCAGGAAATTAATCAGTTTCCTGTGCTTAACGCTTTAAATCACACTACGCCCAATCTATCTCAACAAGACACCCTTTTACGTCTGTTTGAAAAATTGAATAAAACCACTGTTTCACCCAACCAGAATACTTTTCAACCAGTCAATCTGGATTTATCTGCTGAAGATTTAAGTACGCTTAAAACCTTTACTCAGGCAGATAAAATGTTTGTTGTGAATATTTCCGGAGCTCAGCCGTCTTTCGGGCGTAAATTCTCACAAGCGACCTTGAGTGCAGGCGTATCACTGGCAACCATGGGAGCAGGCGCTGGACTAATTTATTATTCAATGCCGGTTGAAGGTCAACGTTATTCTTTAAATCTGATAGATCTCAGTAAAAATCAGATAGTGTGGCATCAACAAAATAACTTTGCTGGAAAACTTTATAAAGTAGAGCAAGTGGATTTTGTCGCGCCTAATTTCCTGGATCCACTTTTCCCTGCTACAGTCGCGAAAAAATAAATCGCCTTTTATTTTAACCCTAAAAAAGAATCATCCCTGAACACTACAGGGATGATTCGAGCTAGAAACAACATGATTTCGAGGCTCTTAAGCTATAGTTCTTGCTTCAGGGCTTCGACATTTTTCTGTTCAATCTTTTCGATTTCAGCATTAAGCTGTAATACTTCCTGATATAAAGTGTTGAACTGTTTTACCTGCTCATCTTCATAAAACAGAATTGTTTCACCTTGCTTGACCCATTTGTACTTTTTCAGCATTTCAAACATGGCTTCTGCTTTTTCTAGAATTTGTAGTTCTAACTGAAAAATTGCCTGATCTTCGTCACTTTTCTGGCTACGTTCGAGCTTGGTAAGCATAGCTTTACGCAAATCAGTACGAATGGGTAACTGCTCTACTTTTTCTAAAGTCTGCTGTTTAATCTGGCTGGTTTGCTGCTGATACTGCTGCGAAATCTTGCGAACCTGCACCAGCATTTGCTCAGTTTCCTTATAATTCTGTTTCCGGTCTTTATCGAGCCGGTCTACATCCAAAAAATCAACCCAGTCAGATTTCTCCAGTTCCCGTAAATAACGGTTACGTGCCTCTGCACTATTTACCCAATAACTGAGCAAAGTATCAGCCATGAGCTGGTAATCTCCGGACAAACGCTGGTCTTTCGTTTGTAAATGTATAGGGGTGGTCCAATCTTGAGCTTGAAGATACAGCTGCTGCATTTTTTCAGTCATCACTGTTTCAAACTGCTGTGCCTGTACCTCATCCTGACGCTGTGCTGAGTACTGATAAAATAATAGAGCAAATATCGCAAAGGTCACTACACCTAAAATCAAGAATATACGTGGCATATTTAGCTCCAGTGACCGCTTCATTTTTATACTAACCTGTATCAGAACATAGCACTGTTTGACTTTTATGACTAAAAACAGTTCTTTATATTTTAAAAAATGAAGGAATCCGGGCTGACTTGCATTTTATTACAGCCTCTCTCTTTAAAAGCGCTCATGTCGCCCTTATCATTTGAAATGAAGCATAGAAAAGAGAAACAGCATGCGTGTAGATATCTGGTCAGATGTAGTCTGTCCTTTCTGCTATATCGGAAAGAAACGTTTAGAGTCGGCAGCTGAACAGGCAGGAGTCGAACTTGAAGTCTATTGGCATAGCTATGAGCTTGATCCAGAAGCACCAGTCAAGCATGAACAGTCCAATACAGAGCGTCTGGCCCAGAAATACGGGCGTACAGTTGAAGAAATGGAAGAAATGCAGCAAAAAATTGCTGCTATGGCCGCAGAAGAAGGAATTGAATTTAACTGGAAACAGGCCAACTCAGGTAACACCTTTGATGCTCACCGTATTATCCATCTGGCCCAGAGTAAAGGTTTAGGCAATCAGGCCGAAGAAGCATTTTTCTATACTTATATGACACAGGGCTTAGCCATTGGCGAGCGCGAAACAGTAGAAGATGTGGCAGCGCGGATCGGGTTAGATGCAGCGGAAGTCGAATATGTACTAGATACTGATACCTTCGCAGATTTTGTGCAGCATGATGAGAAGCTGGCTCGTGAACAGCTTAAAGTTACGGGCGTTCCTTTTTTTGTGTTTGACCAGCGTATTGCTCTGGCAGGTGCACAGCCACGTGATGTGTTCATACAAGTTTTTGACCAGGTTTTAAAGACACAGCAGGAAACAAGTATAAATCAGCCAGAAGATGGCGTAGTTTGTACCGATGAGAACTGTGAGATACCTGACCAAAAATAATTTTATTAATAAATCCCCACAAGCTGGGGATTTATTAATAAAATTTTATAGATTTAATTTATTTTACTGACTTTTAAAAATAAATTATTAAAAATACTTAAGATATTTATAATATTTAATAATTTTTATTTTCTAATGTGGATTAAAATCTAATAATACAAATTAAATTTCTAATTTTTAAATTTATTTTAATATTAAAACAACCACTTAAACTTAAATATATTTAAATTATAATTTATCCTGATTTCAATAAGTCATATATTACTTACCAAAGTTTAAAATAACTTTAATATAGCTACAAGAGACACTTTTTATTAACTAAAAGCAAGGTCAATATAACAGCACTTCAACATTAAAATTTTCTATTTTCCTTAATATAGATGACTAACCTGTTTTATTTTTACATGAGGGAAAATATATGACTACTGCAAAAAATGATAGCAATACTTCAAATACTCATGCATCTACACAACATGACCATCAGCAAGACTCAAGCGTAATAAACAATGTCATGGAAAAAGTAGATCAAATTAAAGAAAAGGCACAAGATAGCCTAGAGAAGATCAATAAAGATGCAGCAGAGCATGGTGGTGTAACCAATATGGTTAAAGATAAAGTAACTCATATGATGGATAACGCTGGTGGTCAAACAAATAGTAAAGGCAAATCTGGCTATGACACCTCTGCAGGCAAAAAATCACGTTTTTCTCCTACAGTTAAAGGTGTAATGATTGGAGCTGTAGCCGGTAGTGTATTACCTGTATTTGGCACATTTAGTGGTGCAATTATTGGTGGTATTGCAGGTAAAATGTATGACCGTCGCTGCAAGATGAAACTATCTCACTCTTAATTTTGTAAACTGAATAATAATTTAAAATCAGCTGTATCTCTTTCCTACTCCTCATACCCCCATGAGGAGTCCTTTTTATCTAGTTAGCCATTTTCAGAGCATTTTGTTTTTTATATAACTTCCCACGCGAACATAGTTAGCATCAGCATCTGTAGAGCAAATGTAATTAATGCCTGTTTTTTAGACACTTTTATAAAGTTGCAGCTTTTTAAAACAGCAATTCAGATAATGAAGTATTAAAATAAACCTTACTGTTAAGATAGTCACTCTTATACAGACCGTTTTTTTTAATGAAGGAATTTTTTCATGGGCTTTATGAAATCTGTAGTTGCTGTTGCCATAATTATGGTATCGGGACAGGTATTGGCTGCAGGCGAAGCTATGAATACTCAGCCCATAACAACAGAAGGCAATGTATCCGATAATCAACTACAGAATAAACCCCGTTCAGCGGCCAAATCTGAACTTTCGGTTGAAAGTACCAAGCAAGAAGCACAAGCTCCTTTGAGCAAATCAGAACAGGAAAAACAGAGAGCTGCGGCTCAAGAACAATTAGAAAAGATGAAAGAAAAAACAATTGCTGAAAGCTCACCTAGAAAAGGCTTTTTTCAATGGTTTAAGAAGTCTGCTGTCTAGTTATTAGAAAATTTTTAAAGAGAGCCATATTATTGGCTCTTTTTTTATAAGCGTCTTTAGATTTAGCGTTCTATACTGCCAGCTTATAGGCTCATAAAATGGGCTTAATTTAAGAGTCTATAACATATAAATTAGTCTAAATGCTCTAACGTTAAAAGAATAAAGGATTTTTTTTTATTTTGTAGCTATATCTTGCATTTATAGGACAAATCAACAAAAGTGTTAGCCGACAAATGTAACAATAATGATTTTACAATGAAAAAACTTAAGGTTTTAAATTTATTTTTACAAGGGCTAATCTTTGCGGCTGGGGCATTAGGTAGTGCATATAGCTTTGCTGAAACTAAAACAGCCACTCTTCCCTACGCCAATTATCTAGGCGATAAAAGTCAGGATAATGAACCTGACTTGCCTGTTGAAGAGCGGGGACCAGAATGGCTGGACTATATCCCATCATGGGTAGATAAAACGCCTACTCTATTACCCAAGCAGTCTGATGAACCTATTGTGCCTCCAACCGAGGTAACTGAAGACAAAAGTTGGGCCGACCGCAAACAACGTCAGATCCGCAACTGGGCTGATAGATCTTCAAATAAAATTGATAACTGGTTTGGTGAGACAGATCCAAACAAACCAGCAGATGCAACACTACGAATTTTAATTGATAACCGCTGGGATAAACATGATGGCTATGAAATTAAACCGCGTATTCGGGGTAAAATTAATTTGCCCACCTTGGAAAAACGTTTAAGCATTGTATTTGGTGATGAATCTCTTGATAACGAGATTCGTAATAATGTCGCAATTAGTAATGAAAACCGTAATGAGCCGGGTAAATCTCTTGATACGCGTCGTACCCGTGAAGAAAATTCTTCTCTTGCTTTACGCTGGTCGAATTTTGCCAAGCGCCTACCCTTTGAAATTGATGCTGACTTAGGTATCCGCTCAGGTGATGATATCTATGCGCGGATAAAGGCCGAACGTGATTGGCAACTGCGTAATGATTTTACTTTCCATGCTGAACAAATCTATCGTTATGGTATCGACAGTGAAAATTATTTAAGGACCAATCTGGAACTGGTGCATGCCCGTCCAGAGCAACCTGTGCTTGCTAACCAGTTTTCACTGGTCTATGCCGATGAACAGGATGATGACCTCACTTGGGACAACCGGGCCTATCGCGAACACCAGTTCTTTGCCGGAAACCGTTTTAACTATGGTCTTTATACGGGCGGTTTTTATAATAATAGCGACCTGCGTTTAAACAGTTGGGGGCCCTTTATTTCATGGCGTCAACCGCTTTGGCGTGAATGGTTCTATGTACAGGGAGACCTGAATTATCAAAATGATCAACGTGAAGACCGGAGTCATTACTTAAGTACACTGGTCCGTCTGGAAGCAATTTTTTAATTTAACAGTAAATTAATAGGTAGAAAGATATTGTATAGGTCTACAGGAGTCATTAAATATAATACGCTGCTATATATAGGAGTGTATTCCAATATTATGAGTCTTCATAGAAACTTATTTAAATATCCAGTTTATAGAACTTAAAGGTTTAGTTTTTTAGTCATATTAATAGATATTAGTGTGGCTAAGATGATAAGGTAATCACTAAAATTATATTACCCCTATTAATTCTATAATTTGAATTGATTTTATAGATTATTTATTTAAGCCTAAGCTGAATGAAAGTTTATAAATAGATTTATAACCACACCATATAAAAAAGCCTCCCAAAGGAGGCTTTTTTATAAAAATTTTATTTCAGTAATAAACTGTTGATACGTTTTAGATAGGCTGCCGGGTCTTCCGGTAAGCCCCCTTCTGCAATCATGGCCTGATCAAAGATTACGTTTGCCAATTCATCAAACTGCTCAGTATTTTCAAGCTTTTGTACCAGCGGATGTTCAGGGTTAATTTCCAGAATTGGTTTGCTCTCTGGAATAGGCTGCCCAGCCTGTTTCAGCATACGAATAAGTTGCGGAGAAAGCTCACCTTCAGCTGTAACCAAACAGGCCGGTGAATCAACCAGACGCGTAGTTACACGGACTTCTTTGGTTTTATCTTTCAAGGCTCCACTCAGCTTTTCTACTACCGGCTTAAGCTGTTCCTGTGCTTGTTCAAGAGCTTTCTTCTCTTCTGCATCCTGAAGATCACCCAAGTCCACTGCCCCTTTGGAGATATTCTGCATCGGCATACCATCGAACTCATTTACAAAGTTCATAGCCCATTCATCAACACGCTCAGACATCAGCAGAACTTCAATTCCTTTCTTTTTGAATAATTCCAGCTGAGGTAAGTTTTTGGCAGCAGTTAGACTATCGGCAGTAACATAATAAATTGCCTTCTGACCATCCTTCATGCGTGCTTTATAATCTGTCAGAGAAGTGGTGATTTCATCATTGTTTGAAGTTGCATAGCGTAATAGTTTAAGAATACGCTCACGATTGCTGAAATCTTCTCCTAAGCCCTCTTTCAGCACTGCACCAAACTCAGTATAGAACTGCTTAAATTTTTCCTGGTCTTTTTCATCTTCAGATTTAGCCAAGGCATCAAGCATGGTCAAAATACGGCGCGCATTGCCTTCGCGGATGGTTTTAACATCACGGCTTTCCTGTAGCAATTCACGACTCACGTTTAATGGAAGGTCAGCACTATCTACCACGCCCTGTACAAAACGCAGATAATTTGGAATCAGGTTATCTGCATCGTCCATAATAAAGACACGCTTTACATAGAGCTTGATACCAGCTTTGGCCTCACGAGTGAAAATATCATGTGGTGCTTTACTCGGTACATATAACAACTGGGTATATTCGGTACTGCCTTCAACCCGGTTATGTGCCCATGCTAAAGGAGCTTCAAAGTCATGCGTTAAATTTTTATAAAATTCGATATATTGCTCTTCGGTAATCTCGTTTTTATTACGGGTCCAAAGTGCGCTGGCTGAGTTGATAACTTCCCATTCATCAGTTTTGACCATCTTGCCACCCTTGGCTTCTTCACCTTCGGTCGCTTCTTCTTCCTGCCAGACTTCTTTTTGCATCTGTATTGGCAGGCTGATATGGTCAGAGTATTTATTCACAATCTGTTTAACTTTATAGCTTTCCAGATACTGCAACGCATCTTCACGCAAATGCAGAATAATATCTGTACCGCGAGATACTTTTTCAATTTGCTGAACTTCAAATTCACCAGTACCACCGCTAATCCAGCGTACGCCTTCATTTGCTTCGGCACCAGCACGGCGCGATTCTACTGTAATCTTGTCTGCTACAATGAAACCCGAATAAAAACCGACACCGAACTGTCCAATCAGCTGAGCATCAGATTTTTGATCGCCTGTCAGTTTAGACATAAAGTCTTTCGTACCTGATTTGGCAATCGTACCCAGATTATCAATCGCTTCCTGCTGACTCAGACCGATACCGTTATCAGAAATGGTTATGGTTTTATTGTCTTTATCCAAACTGATACGTACATGCAGATCTGGATCGTTTTCCTAATATTCAGGATGGTTGATACTTTCAAAACGCAACTTGTCACAGGCATCTGATGCGTTAGAGATCAGTTCGCGAAGAAAAATTTCAGGATTGGAATAGAGAGAATGAGTAACCAGATGTAATAACTGGGCTACTTCAGCCTGAATGCTATAGTTTTGTGATGTGCTTTGTTCACTCATG
>NZ_DJJJ01000061.1:0-56594 GCF_002434085.1 Acinetobacter sp. UBA6571
AAAAGAGGTCGTTAGTGGGAATTTCGTTAAATATGATGCGGTAGTTCTCGGTTCTGGACCTGCGGGCGAAGGCGCGGCAATGAAGCTGGCGAAAGCAGGTAAGCGTGTAGCTATTGTTGATATGCGTGAGCAGCTCGGTGGTAACTGTACGCATGTCGGTACTATTCCAAGCAAAGCTTTACGTCAAACTGTATCGAGTATTATCCGTTATCAGCGTGATCCGATGTTTAAAAAAGTGGGAGACTGGAAACAGTTCACCATGAAACAAGTGCTACGCAATGCACATAAAGTGATTCAGCAACAGGTCGATACCCATTCACGCTTTTATGACCGTAATAAAATTGATATTTATCATGGACGTGCCTATATACAGGACAAAAATACAGTTTTAATCTTCAGCGATGACGGTATTAAGGAAACGCTGGTATTCAAACAACTGGTGATCGCAACAGGTAGCCGCCCGTATCATCCGGCTGGACTCGATTTTAATCATCCACGCGTATTCGATTCAGATAAAATTCTGGATCTTGATTTTGCTATTCAAAAAATCATTATTTATGGTGCTGGTGTAATTGGTTGTGAATATGCCTCTATTTTTATTGGTCTGGATCATAAAGTTGACCTGATCAATACACAGCATAAACTGCTCAGTTATCTGGATGATGAAATTGCCGATGCATTATCTTACCATTTGCGTGAACAAGGCGTACTGATCCGTCATAATGAACAGATTGATTATCTGGAAACTTATGATGATCACGTGGTATTGCACCTGCAGAGTGGCAAGAAAATCAAGGCAGATGCTATTTTATGGTGTAATGGCCGTTCCGGTAATACGGATGGACTCGGCCTGGAAAATGTTGCCCTTACACCAAATAGCCGCGGACAGCTTGCGGTCAATGATCAGTACCAGACTGAAGTTGAAAATATTTATGCTGCGGGCGATGTGGTAGGCTGGCCATCACTGGCTTCAGCAGCATACGACCAAGGGCGTTGTGCTGGTGCCAATATGAGTGGTGAGCTCAATGTAAAACCGGTAAAAGATATTCCAACCGGTATTTATACCATTCCAGAAATTTCTTTCTTCGGCAAAACTGAGCAAGAACTCACCGAAGAGAAAATTCCTTATGAAGTAGGGCAGGCTTCTTTTCGTCATCTGGCACGTGCACAGATTACTGGTGACACTGTCGGTGAACTAAAACTTCTATTTCATCGTGATACTCTGGAACTTTTGGGAGTCCACTGTTTCGGTAATAATGCTTCTGAAATTATTCACATTGGTCAGGCAGTCATGCAAAGTCCAAACAACACTTTAAAGTATTTTATAGAAACAACGTTTAACTACCCGACTATGGCGGAAGCTTATCGTGTAGCTGCATTAAATGGTCTTAACCGTTTATTCTAAAATGTTGTATATAAAAACGCCCATCAACTGATGGGCGTTTTTATAGATTTTTTTACAGATTAAGCCATCTTTAAATGACAGTTCTATGAAAGGTTTATGACGATTTAATAATATTCAATCTTGAAAACTTTTAAGTAAATGCTTGCTGTGAGTCAATGTGCACAGAAAGCCTGATTAAAATATTCAAAAAGCTGTGGTGTATTGCTCCACAAATAAAAAGCCAGAACAAAAAGAAGTACAATACTAATAGCAATCATAATATTCAGGCTGTCAAACGATTTAGTCATAAATTACGGCCTCTTCATTAACAAAGAAATGTACAAATACTCCGAGCACACTTAAGACAATTGCGGTTAGCCATACTGCATTGTAATTACCTGCAATATCATGATTGACGCCACCCAGCCAGCCACCAAAAAAAGAACCAATCTGATGGGTGAAAAACACGATACCACTTAGCATGCTCAAGTATTTTACTCCGAACATGTTTGCAACAATACCATTAGTCAGTGGAACTGTAGATAACCACAAGATTCCCATGACCATACCAAAAATATAGACACTAATTGTTGTTAAGGGAAGAGCCAGAAATGCAATAATGGCAATACCGCGAATACCGTATAGCAGCATTAAAAGCTTAGGTTTAGAATAACGATCACCTAACCAGCCGGCACCGTAGGTTCCAATAATATTAAATAATCCAACTAAGGCTAAAAAGATAGTGCCGGTCGTGGCGTCAAAGCCGTGATCGATCAAATAACCTGGCAGATGTACACCCAGAAAGACTACCTGAAAACCACAGACCAGAAAACCAAGAGCCAGCCACCAGAAGGGTCGATGTTTTCTAACTATGTGTAAGACTTGCTTAAAAGTAAGAGCGGGCTTTAAAGCCTCACTGATTACTTTGGGCGGCTGGTAATGGGGAGCCTTAAGCATCCATGCCAGCGGAATAATGAAAGCCACTAGAACAGCACAGACCATAAGTGCAGCAGACCAGCCTATACTTTTAAGCAGCAGCAAAGTAGCAGGCAACATAATGAATTGGCCAAATGAACCCGCCGCACTGGCAATTCCCATGGCCATACTGCGTTTTTCTGGAGGAGCGGCCCGACCAACGGCTGAAAGGAGTACAGAAAACGAAGTAGCTGACAAGGCAAAACCTAAAATCAAGCCTACACTTAAATTAAGAAGTAAGCCTGTTGAGCTGAAAGCCATAAGAACTAGGCCAGCGGTGTATAATGCACCTCCAATGGCCACAACAATTTTACTTCCATATTTATCTGCAAGGGCACCTGTAAAAGGTTGAACTGCTCCCCAGATCAAGTTTTGCATGGCAATCGCCAGACTAAAAACATGATGTCCCCATCCAAACTCATGGCTCATTGGTACAAGATATAAACCAAATGAATGCCGCACCCCTAGTGATAAAGCCAGAATGAAAGCACTGGCAATGAGCATATATATAAGCGGTTTGGAGAATTGTGTGGTTGACATATAACGTCCATGGAATGATCGCACGAGACTATAATATTCGATTCGGACAAGAGAAAGAGTGAAATAAAAAATTGGTATGAATAAATTAAAGTTATAAATATTTTAAAAATAAAATTCTTACAGAAAATAGTAAGGCGCTCAAAATAAAAAGCAGGAAAAATTCCTGCTTTTATCGATATAAATTAATTTAGAAACGGTAGCCTACACCTGCATATGCCAAGATCGGATTTACCTCAATATCAGCTTTAGATTTAATCAGCTCACCCAGTTGAGCATCTCTCACCGTGATGGTTGTATCGTTTTTTAAGTGAGCATATGAAACTGAACCTACTGCAAACCACTTATCATTAAAGTCATAAGTAAAGCCTAATGTTGCGACAGGGGCAAAAGCATCACTGGCTTCTACCTCTACTTCTGGGTTGGCTGTACTTGGTGTCCCTTCAAGGGCAGCGCCTGCCTTTCCTTGCTTAATATTTGCAATCATATGTCCGGCAGCAATTAAGTCCTGTTCAGTACGTGGATTAATTTCCAGTTCATTAAAGTAAGCATACATAAGACCTACACCTACATAAGGACGGAACTTATTTACACCTGTTTTGCCAAAATGATACTGAAGTTCAAAAGCTGGAGTCCAAGCACGTGCCGAAGCAGCTGGGCCATAAGCTTCTAAATCTGTAATAAAGATATCATTTTGTAGTGCAATATCTAAAAATTCTAATGGTAAACCCCCTAACTGAGGAGTGGCGATGGCTGAAAACGGCGCATAAATTTTACCTTTACCTTGTAAGTCAACTTTAGGAGGAATACCTGCTTTAATTTCTAGAGAAACATTATCTGTGAAAAAGTAATTAGATATGATTCCTAAGGTAGTTACATCATCAGCTTCAAGTCCAGTTCCAGGATTACTCCACTCTTCCAGACCATTAATAACGGAGCTACCACTTATCGCGGAGTCTAATTCACCACCAGAAAAGAAACCTAAAAAATTTAAAGTATCAGCTAAAGCTTGTTGCCTAACATTAGGATCTAGATTATTTAAAACCGTATCAACTTGAATAGTACCATTTCTTGCTTTCGTATTATTTGCAATAGCTGTATTAACTTTAAAGGGTTGTGCTTTACCTTGAGGCATAACATGTAAAGCACCGACGGAAACAGAGAAGCGTTTAAAGCCATCTGCTTTCATACCAAACCAGTTATTTTCAGCAAAAGACAATTGTGGTAAACCAAACAGAACACTCGTTGTGAGTGCTAGGGCAGTATATTTCATATCTAGACAAGCTCCATGTCTTTAAGACATTAATTTTTTTTGTTGGTAGGTGCAGTATCGGGAAATTAGAGTAATTACTCTGTATTTTAAATGCTTGGTTAATGCATGCTTTTGTAGGGAATTGTGGTTTTTAAGTTAAAATTTAATAGAAAAATGAAATAATTAAAAATTATGTAATGTTTATTAACACTAAATTCAATTTTTATTCATATTTAAAAAATATGGAATATTAAGTTAAAATAAAAGGCTACCTAAGAAGTAGCCTTTTTAATAAATTTTAATTAACGTTGAAAGCGAGAAAGATCTTCTTCCGAGCGTGCTGTTAAAACTTCAATGCCTGTTTCAGTTACTAAAATTGTATGTTCATATTGAGCAGAAAGTTTATGATCCTTAGTAACCACTGTCCATTTATCTCCTAATAGTTTAGTCTGCCATACTCCGGCATTTACCATGGGTTCAATGGTAAAAGTCATACCGGCTTCCAAACGCATGCCAGTACTCTTCTGGCCATAATGCAAGATTTGTGGCTCATCATGAAATACTGTGCCGATACCATGACCGCAATATTCCCGTACTACACTAAAGCGCTCGGACTCTACATATTTTTGAATTGCATAGCCAATATCACCCACATATGACCCTGCCTTAACTGTTTCCATCCCACGATACATTGCTTCCTGAGCAACTTTACACAGGCGATTTGCAAGAATAGAGGTTTCGCCACCTACGATATACATCATGTTAGTATCGCCATGATAACCATCTTTAATAACAGTTACATCGATATTGAGGATATCACCCTTCTTGAGAATTTTAGCTTCTGAGGGAATACCATGACATACCACGTGGTTTACTGAAGTACAGATTGTATGTTGAAACGCTGCGCGCCCTGGCGCAGCCCCATAACCTAAACAGGCAGGGATGGCCTGTTGCACATTCACTATATAATCATGACAAATCGTGTCTAGTTCTAATGTGCTGACTCCAGGTTTAATATAGGGCTTAATCATATCGAGTACTTCTGCCGCCAAACGCCCCGCAATACGCATTTTTTCAATCTCTTCAGGGGTTTTTATTAAACGGGCAGGAGCTGAATAAGTACTGTTCATGATCACTAAAAACTTTTGGTAATTTGTAAGTGTCTATGGTATAAATAGCCGCCCGTTTTATCAAATGGTTTTTTGTGATCTCTAGATACATGAAAACCGTTTAAAAACGGAAAAATCCGCACATATGTCGTCACATTGCTCTGGGTGCCCTGCGGGGTGGAGAATGCGGACATATGGAGGCCTAACCCAAACTTTAAGGTAAAGAAAATGGCAGATTACAACGTAAGCATGCGCGACCTTCTTACAGCTGGCGCACACTTTGGTCACCAAACTCGTTTCTGGAACCCAAAAATGCGTCAATATATCTTTGGCGCGCGTAACAAAATTCACATCATCAACCTTGAGCATACTGTTCCTGCGCTAAATGATGCTTTGAACTTTGCTAACCAGTTAGCAAGTAAAAAGAATAAAGTTTTGTTCGTTGGTACTAAACGTGCTGCTTCTAACATCATCCGTGAACAAGCTCAACGCGCTGGTCAACCATATGTAGATCATCGCTGGTTAGGTGGTATGTTGACGAATTGGAAAACTCTTCGTCAATCAATCAACCGTTTGAAAGATCTTCAAACTCAGTCTCAGGACGGTACTTTTGCTAAGCTGACTAAACGTGAAGCTCTTGAGCGTGCACGTGAGATGGAAAAACTTGAGCGTTCTTTGGGCGGCGTGAAAAACATGGGTGGCTTACCTGACGCATTATTCGTAATCGATGTTGATCACGAAGCAATTGCTATTAAAGAAGCTAAGAACCTGGGTATTCCTGTAATCGGTATCGTAGATACAAACTCTAATCCAGACAACGTAGACTACGTTATTCCGGGTAATGATGACGCGATCCGCGCAGTAACTCTTTATGCTTCTGCTATGGCTGACGCGATTATTGCTGGTAAAGAATACGCTCAATCACAAGCAAATGCACAAGCTAAAGCAGAAGAAGCTCCAGCTTCTGAGGCTTAATGCGTTTGACGCTAGCTTGTCATTTTTGCGACATGTGATGGTGGCAAAGTAAGCGTTAAGTATGCAGGCGGCCCATGAGAATCCTCTGGGCCGTTTCTGTTCTAAAAGAATTTGTTTTCTACCACCGAATTTAGGAGATTAACATGACTGCTGTTACTGCAAGCATGGTTAAAGAATTGCGCGACCGTACTGGCCTTGCAATGATGGAATGTAAAAAAGCTTTAACAGAAGCTGATGGTGATATCGAACTTGCGATTGATAACCTTCGTAAATCTGGTCAAGCAAAAGCAGCTAAAAAAGCGGGTAATATTGCAGCTGATGGCGCGATTACGATTGTTCAGGAAGGCAATAAGGCAATTCTTGTAGAAGTAAACTGTCAGACTGACTTTGTTGCTAAAGACGAAAACTTTGCTGGCTTCTCTGCAAAAGTTGCTGCTGCTGCGCTAGCTGCAAATGAAACTGATGTTGCTAAAATTGCTGAACTCAAGCTTGAAGATGGTGCTACTGTTGAAGAAGCACGTATTGCACTTGTTCAGAAAATTGGTGAAAACATTCAGGTTCGTCGTGCTGCGATTGTTGAAGGTGAAAACCTTGCAGTTTATAAACACGGTCTGAAAATTGGTGTTGTTGTAGCTTACACTGGTGATGCTGATACAGGTAAAGGTATTGCAATGCACGTTGCTGCATTCAATCCAGTTGCTGTAACTGCTGAACAGGTTCCTGCTGAGCTTGTAGCGAAAGAAAAAGAAATCGCTGAAGCAAAAGCAATCGAATCTGGTAAACCAGCCAATATCGTTGAAAAAATGGTATCTGGTTCAGTAGATAAATATCTGAATGAAGTTGTACTTGAGCGTCAAATGTACGTAATTGACAACGACAAGAAAGTTGCTGAAGTACTTAAGGTGACTGGTACAACTGTAGCTCAATTCGTACGTTTCGAAGTGGGTGAAGGTATCGAGAAAAAAGCAGAAATGAGCTTCGCTGAAGAAGTTGCTGCTGCTCAGGCTGCTGCTCAATAATATTGAATCAGCAGGTCGTAAAAAAGCCCTCAGTTTGAGGGCTTTTTTGTATTTATAAAACTCAATATTCTTGAGTGGTTTTATGTTTAGCTTGCTAAAGTAAAGGAATAACCAATTGGAATGCAGTTTTCGAATAATTTAAACGATGATATGGCTTATTAAGCGCTAGTAAGCGCTCTATGCCGTGTTTTCCACTTAGGTAGGAATTTACCTAAATAAGCATCCATGCACCATACGGGGCCAATCAGGAGAAACTGGAGGTCTTTTAAAAAAGAAGGCTTTTTACCCTCAACTTTATGTCCATAAAACTGGCCAATCCATGCCAGAACAAAAACTCCAATATAAAAGCCTATTCCTAATGGCAAGGTATAAATAAGCCAACCCATAACCAGAATTAACGCTGCCATTGCTACAGCTAGTACCAAGTCAAGACGGGCATAGAAAATTATAGTTAAAACTACGAGCAGAGTCGCAAGCAGGGTGCTGAAGTGTGCGATGATCCCGATAATTGAAAATAGGATAGTTGGAACACAAATCCAGTGAATCGCTTTATTGGTTTTATTCTGGTGGCTTTCAGAATATTCTTCAAACCATTCTTCCACTGTCTTCATTATCCACTCCTTGTGTGATTTTTATTAGTCTTAAAATATAAACAGAATATAAATCAAAAAGACAGAATGCGTCAAAGTTTTCTGACAGGGGAGTATTTAAAGATAAATAAGGCTATTTTTGATACAGACCCATAAAAATTGCTAACCAGGTATTTTAAAAATTGGAAGGAGTTTTAAGCAGAGAAATGGAAGTTAGTAAAGTTTAGAAGAAACTATAAAAACAAAAGCCACTAATTGTGGCTTTTAATCTTCTTATGCAGTAAGACAGATTTAAGAGTTAGGACCATCTACACGTTCAATACTTACTTTCGCCGTACCGGCATTAGTTACACCAATACTTTTGGCAGCGCCATACGACAAGTCAAGTACACGGTTACCATGGAAAGGTCCACGATCATTAACTTTAACAATTACACTTTTACCATTAGAGCGGTTGGTTACGCGAATATAACAGTTTAGTGGCAGGCTGCGATGAGCTGCTGTCATGGCATTCATATCAAATGTTTCACCGCTTGCAGTCTTGCGGCCATGGAATTGACGTCCATACCAAGATGCTACGCCGGTCTGGCTGAACTTACGAACAGTATTAGACGCTACGGTATTCAATTTTTCAATCACTGAAGGTTCTTCTTCAGGGATTTCAATTTTCGCTGCAATAGTCTGGCGGCGAATTTTATCACCGGTACGCTCAGTGATTGAAAGACTGTTAAGGTTTGAAAAGTGAGAGTTAAAGCCTTGTGCATCACGGTTTAAAACACGGGCTGCAAGATTTAAATTGTCATTATCATTGCTCAATGACGAAGCCTGTACCATTTCTGCTTGAGACTGCGTTACGGTCAGACCGATAGTTAACGCAAGTATATATTTTAGCGAAGTGGGCATTCATAAACTCCTAAAGATCAGTGCTGCTTTGCTGATAAAACTCCAGTAAACCAGCACATGTATCCAAATGTTCGTTTGTGTTACTGCATTTGACGATGGGGGATAATATTCATGTGTCACCAAAAGTGTCTAGTCTTTAACGAGAAATATTTACAAAAAGGACAAAATCTCACAAATATAGATTAAAAAATAATCAATATTGTAACATTTGATTTAAAAAGTAGAATTAATAGCCTTTTATCTATAAATAATTGTTGACTTTTAAAATAATGGGTAAATATTTGGTTTAATGATCGGCTACTTCTGTCCCTAATTGCCATACAGCAGTGGCATACATCCGGCTCTTATTATAGGTAGTAATAACCTGAAAATTCGGGTAGGTAATATAGTAAACCGGACCATATGAATCTTGAAGTTGAATGATATTAACCATATCCAGATCATCAATTTTTACTAAAGGATTAAGTGGGCTAATTCCTTTATTTTTCAAAACTCCATAAGGTACAGGCTGGGTAAGATCAGTCGCAATAATACTGTCTGGATTTGAACCGGTGTATCGTGCAGCAAAACCGATAGGCTGGTCGCGTTGCCAACCATGATGAGCTAAGTAGTTAGCAATAGAACCGATAGCGTCTACTGCTGAGTTTCTGAGATCAATATGACCGTTGCCATCGTAATCTATACCCAGTTTAGTAATATTACTCGGCATGAATTGCGGATAGCCAATTGCGCCTGCATATGAGCCAATAATGCTGCTGGTTGGATAGTCTTCTTTATAGGTCCAGGCAATTAAAGCGCCTAATTCATCGCTAAAATATTCAGCGCGGCGTGGATAACCGAAGGCCAATGTAGCTAGTGCATCACGCGTGACGAAGGAACCTTTATTGGCACCATAACCAGTCTCTACTCCTAAAATACCTAAAATCACTGCCTTAGAGACTCCAAACTGCTGTTCAGCCCGGTTTAAAGCATCTGCATACTGGTTTTTAAAAGTAACTCCGCGGTTAATTGTACCTGCTGACATGAAATTAGTTTTATATTCATACCAAGGTTTACTTTCCCCAGGACGATTCATGATGTTAACAATGTTTGGTAAATTTTTACTGCCCTGCATGGCCCAGTCTACCTGCTGTGCAGTCAGACCATAATTTTGCATAGTTTTAGTTTTAAATGCTTCATAATTAGGGTGAGTAATAAAATCATTTGCCTGAGAGAAAGCGACAATACCGGCAGCACTCAAACCTATACTAAATTGCTTGAATTTTTTATAAATATTTAAACTAATCATTGGCTCTTAAATCTCAACTATCGATGCGTATGAATAGACATGACCAAACCAAAAGTGGCCATTAAAGTAATGATGGCGGTACCACCATAACTCATAAAAGGTAGAGGTACGCCAACTACAGGTAAAATACCACTGACCATGCCGGCATTAACAAACACATAAACAAAAAATGACAAACCCAGTGTTCCGGCTACAAGACGTCCATAATTATGAAAACAGTTGAGGCCGATCTGTAATACCCTGAAAATAATCGCAAAATAAAGAGTAATAAGGATGAGAACTCCAATTAAACCAAACTCTTCAGAATAAGCTGCAATAATAAAATCAGTATGGCCTTCAGGTAAAAAATGTAAATGGGACTGGGTACCTTGTAAAAAGCCCTTACCAAAAAATCCACCTGAACCAATTGCTGTTTTAGATTGGATAATATTCCAGCCTGTTCCTAAAGCGTCTGCTTCCGGATTCAGCAAGGTGAGTACACGTTGCCGCTGATAGTCATGCAGAAGAAACTGCCATGCTAGGGGAATAATCATGCACATGAGGCCTATAGCAGCTCCAATGAGCTTCCAGGAGAGGCCACTTAAAAACAGGACAAAGAGACCGCTGGCAAGAATCAGTAATGATGTCCCTAAATCTGGCTGCTCTGCAATGAGTAAAAATGGAACAATAATAAGAACCAGAGAAATAATGACGTTTTTAAAGCTTGGAGGAAGAGGATGGCGTGATAAAAACCAGGCAATCATCATTGGCATACCAATCTTCATAAACTCGCTGGGCTGTACACTGCCAAAACCAGGAATATCAATCCAGCGCTGTGCACCCATGCGCACTTCGCCAAATATCATGACTGATAACAGCGCTAATACACCAAAGATATAAAAATATGGCGAAAACGCCTGATAAACCTTGGGCGGAATCTGGGCAAGTGTAAACATGACAATAAAGCCAATACCGAAGCTCATGGCCTGCTTGCTAACTAGACCAACATCTTGCGCAGAAGCACTATATAGTACAGTTAAGCCTAATAAGGCATTGAGAAACAGAAAAAGGCATAACCACGGATCAATATGCAGCCGCTGCCAGCGAGACGGTTGCATGGCTGTACTCAGCCCATCACGAGGAGCTTGACGCAGGAATTTATATTGAGAGCTTGGAGACATGTAGGTTTGAAAACAGGCTAAATTAATGCATGCCGCATGCTAACACAAAGCTTGCACAAGACAATCGCTATGCAAACTTTGCAATAAAAAAACCTGGCATTAGCCAGGTTTCCGATTCTGATATTTTAATCTCAAGACTATCTGATCAGTCTTAATATAAACTGATGAATAAGTTAAATATTAATGGAAGAATAAAGTATCGTGATATTCTGCAAGTACCATTAACTCATCTTTAGTCAGATTTGGGATAAGCTTGTCGATAGCGATATGCACTGCTTTAGTGACCGCTGCCGCTCCGATATTAGCAGCTTTACGTTTAATCATGCCCAGATCAAGTGTTTTGTTGAAATCGCTCATAAAGTGACGGATGGTTGCGTCACCGAACTGTTTATAAAGCTCGGCCAGCACTGCACGGTCTACTTTATTGCCCGCCTTAATTTCAGCAAAATTATGCTTAAGGTTAGTGACCAGACTGGCATCCAGTGGTTCACCTACTCTATATTGGTTATCCGGACCTTTAAACATGCTACGTTCAGAGAATTCAATTGACTGCTGAACTACTTCATTTGGTGCTTTATTTAATAGTTGTTTCAATAAGACAGCCACAGTTGACTTAATATAACCTGCAAGTTTCTCTGCTGTATCACGTTTGTCACTGGCAGGGAAACGGCGTACCAGTTCGGTTAAAATAGCATCAATAATTTCATCATTGATTTGTAAAGCGATTTTATCCCGAAGAGGATAAAGCGGCTCCTTTGAATTCTTTTTTTCAACTGATGTCTGAAGATTGTTCAGTAAAGACTCAGACGGGGTAAAACCAAAAAATGGCATGATTAAAACCTCGGTATTTTTCGTTTTATTGTCGCGCCAATCGGATCGGGTTTGGCATCCAGGTTAAATCTGATACACGACATGGATTAATATCCAGCCCACCACGTCGTGTATAAGTTGCATACACCATCAACTTTTCCGGCTGTAAATGTTGCCATATATCTGCAAACATTTGCTCCACACATTGTTCATGAAAGCCATTATGTTGACGGTAAGAAATAATATAAGCTAACACACTACGATAACAAGGTTTTTTACCTTGATAGCGAATAAAAACCGTTCCCCAATCTGGCTGGCCAGTCACTGGACAGTTACTGCGTAGCAGATGCGAATATAGCTGGATTTCTCCTTCTTCATGGTCATCTGCATATTGCAGCAAACCTGCATCCGGATGATTCTTCAACTGCTGGGGTGTCAAATCATCAATGCAGATACCCTGCGGTTGACTAATTTCAAGGGCATCCACCTGAAAGAGCTCTAGTTTTACTGCTGCACCTGCAGCCTGAGATAAATCTTTCTCTACAATCTCTATGAAAATAGCCCGAGTTTCAAACCGATGAAAATTCAGGCTGTTAAAGTAGAGTTTTAAAGATTTGGATTCAATAAGATGAGGCGAAGAAGCGGGTAAGCTCATACGTCCAATAGCGACTTGTGGTATACCGTGGCTGTTTAACCATGAAATTTCAAAAATATGCCACCAGTCTTTACCTTGCTGAATACCTTCTATATGGGCATAGTCAGCGCGAGACTGCGCGCGTGCAATAGGAAAAAGAATATCAGGTTGATACTGGTTTGGATAACTGGTGTCTTTACCCAATAAAGACTGCTCTACACTCATTCACGCATTCCTGAACCACGAGACAATAGATAGTATGCAATGCCATAAAACACTGCGCAGAATAATGTAACTACCACAAGAGAAACTGAAACGTTTACATCACTATGGCCTAAAATTCCGAAACGGAAAGCATTCACCATATATACGATCGGATTGATCAGAGAGAGGTTCTGCCAAAATGGGCTTAATGAACTGATCGCATAGAACACTCCCCCTAAGTAGGTAAGTGGTGTTAATACAAATGTTGGGATAATTGAAATATCATCGAAAGATTTAGCATAAACAGCATTGATAAAACCGCCCAGAGAGAAGAGCAGGGAGGTAACAATCACGGTAAATATGGTCACAAACCAGTTAGTGATATGCAGATCAGTAAAAAACAGACTCATCGCTGTCACTATAATACCAACCAGTACACCGCGACATACTCCGCCAATCACATAGCCCCATAAAATCAAATGCAGAGGCATTGGACTCATAATGAGTTCTTCAATACTTTTTTGAAACTTGGCACTAAAAAAACTACTGGATACATTGGCATAACTATTAGTAATTACCGCCATCATAATCAGGCCGGGGACAATAAACTGCATATAGCTTACGCCGCCCATCTCTCCAATACGTGAACCGACCAGATTGCCAAAGATTACAAAATAAAGGCTCATAGTGATCGCAGGTGGAAGCAAGGTCTGGGGCCAGATCCGCATGAAACGTCGGATTTCTTTGCGAACTAAAGTTCCAAGTGCAGTTTGTAATTGACCTAGATTCATGTTGTCGCTCCATCCAGATTTTTTTCGACCATTTTTACGAAAAGCTCTTCGAGACGGTTCGATTTGTTGCGCATACTGCGTACCTGAATATTCTGTGCCTGCATGAGCTGAAACAGATCATTTAAAGAATGGGCTTTATCCATTGTTACTTCTAGAGTCATTGGATCAATCAGATTAAAATTAACGCCAATAATATTCAGATGCAAAGGTTCAATAGGTTCAGCCAGATCAAAAATGAAGGATTCCTCATTTAATTGATTAAGAAAATCCTTCATAGTGGTATCTTCTTTAATTACGCCACGATCAATAATCGCGATCCGGCGACAGAGCATCTCGGCTTCTTCCAGATAATGGGTTGTCAGAATAATTGAGGTACCCTTGGCATTCATTTCTGTCAGGAAATCCCACATTGAACGGCGCAGTTCGATATCGACCCCAGCAGTGGGCTCATCCAGAATAAGTAACTTTGGTTCATGCATCATGGCTCGTGCAATCATGAGACGGCGTTTCATACCACCAGAAAGCATACGGGCCTGAACATGACGCTTGTCCCAAAGGCCAAGCTTTTCCAGATATTGTTCTGCCCGTTGTTCTGCCAGCTTTTTAGGAATACCGTAATAGCCAGCTTGAGTGACCAGAATATCAAAGGTTTTTTCAAAATGACCGAAGTTGAACTCTTGTGGCACGACTCCTAGGCATTGTTTGGCCTCAGAAGGATGGATGTCTAAATTGTAGCCAAAGATTTCTACAGTTCCGGAGGTTTTTTTAGCCAGTGAGCTGATGATACTGATCGTTGTAGACTTGCCTGCACCATTGGGCCCTAAAAGTGCATAGAACTCTCCTTCCGGTACAGTCAGATTAATTCCTTTGAGAGCTTGAAAACCATTTTGATAGGTTTTGGACAAATCCCTTAGCGTCAATGCATCAGTCATGAATTTCTCGCATGGTGAATAGAAAAGATATTCTGAGCGATCTGCTTCAATAAACCAAGTACATTAATGGTAATCGGCAAGCTAGAGATTAAAATTTGCTTAAAGCGTAAGCATCAGTGGTGTTTATCTGCATTTATGTACTTTACCTTGCTCATTTTTTTGTTATGATGTGCATCGCGCGTTCGTAGCTCAGTTGGATAGAGTACAGGTTTCCGAAGCCTGGGGTCGTGGGTTCGATTCCCGCCGAGCGCACCATTTTTATATATGATAAGAATCGATAACATCCTATAAACCTCGCTAGATAAGGCTTATTAAGAAGAATGACTATGAACAGCCGAAATGATGGCTTATATACTATATATAACGGTATTTTTGCCATGCAATCATATAAAATTTTTCTTATGAAGAATAAAACCACGCAATATAGCAACCAGCACAGCAAAAAGAATAATTAAGAATATTTGTTCTGCTGTGTTTAGGTTGGGACTATCTATAAAGTAGTGTTGTATAATAAATAAAAAAGCTAAAATAACTATAATAACCAGTATGATAGAAAACACAAGGTATCTCACTAAACTACATATATTCTATATATAATATTATCTGAAGACTGAATATTGTCAGGCTACAATTAGATTATAAAGATAGAAAATTTCTTCCATTCCACTAGAATCACAGAGTTTAAGTAATACTTTGATACCTATTACAAGGCACAGTAATTGTATTATTAAAAATATATCTGTATTGATAAAAGTGAAACTCATAAAATTATGAGGAGCTGTCATGAGAATCTTGAGATGGCTATCATTTATCGCAATTGTAGTGATATTGACTCTGATTTTTTGCCTTTACGGAGACTTGGCAGGAGATTCTGTCAGATCAAAAATTTTTTAATAAATTAAACCTCTTAATCAGAGGTTTTTTCAATTTTAAACCCTAAGTTTTTACATCAGGTCATAGTAGTAGAACTAATTAAGACTTTTTATGTCTTGTATTATATTTAATTGATATTATAGCCCTCCTGAAAAAAGGGGCATTCTTCATGCAAAAAGGCTTAGCAGGTGAATTGTTTGGTGTAAATATTTATTTACCTATTTCACGTATTGAGGTGAAAGCCTTAATACAAGCAAAAAATGCTCTGGCAGAATATTTAGTCCGTGATAAGTATAAATCACTTTATGAAGTTCATTTACAGCTAGACAGACAGATCCATGTATTTGCTCATCGCTTAGAAAGGGAAGAGGCAGCCCGCTTTTACAGGTTTTTTCTAGAAGAAGTCACAAACTCAAATAGTAAAAAATTGGAGCTAAATCCAAATTATACCTTTTCAAAAGCAATTCCATCTTATGGATTCGAATTTAAATCTCAATATAATATTAGAGTAGATAGTCTTCTAAAAAATTATTTAGGTTGTATTTTATCCAGCTTAATTTGCATAATTTTTTTATTGTATAGTGCAATCGTTAATTTTAATTTTTAAGTTAAAAGTAAATAAGTTGCTTAAGATATTGAAAAAAATTAATATGTTATTAATGCTGAAAATGACGTTATATCACGAGTATTTTTAGCTTTAGATAGAAATTATGCGGAATCTTTTTATTTAGGGTATGCAGGGAAGCGAGCGTATATCCAGAATCCTATTTTTGAGAATTTTAAATCTTATAAGGGAGCTTAGGTGAAAAAGTTATCATAGCATTCTGTGTTGTATGAAGATGTCTTGATACCTTACTCAACCAAGATCATAGATGGTATTGGCATATTTATTATTTTCACAAATATTCGATGTATTATTTCATGAGTTAATCTAATTTGAGCTATTCGATAGCAGCAAGTAAGAGTAAAAAATAAACTAAAAAATCGTCTGTAAATATATTTTAAAATTACGAACTAAGGAATGAATATAGGGTAATCAGTCATCTTTGACCTGTAAAAATGACTGATTTAATAAGTCATTTTCAATGCTGTCTTAAATGTTGTATAGACTGATTAATCTGTTGCATGGCGCGGTTAAGCTCTGATGGTGGAAGTCGGCTTTCTTGCAGATACGTCAGCCATTGCATCTGACAAAGTTTTAAGTGTTCAATGTGGTGTGCTTGCTGAATACGTTCAATAAGCTGTTTGGCCATTAAGCCACAATATTGTCTTAACAGACTCGTCATTAACTCTTTTATAGCTAGAAACCCTAAGAGCTCAACATTTATTTTAGCGTTAGAAGTGGACCGCTCTGAATATATAATTTCATTTTGCCTGTCATTACTTATTAATATTATCGGGGCTGTTTCTATTTCAAATTGGTCTGCTGATATGAGTTTTTCTTTTTGCTGACCTTCAAAACTGATCAGTCCCATATTATAAAGCTGGTCTAGTACCTCAGGTTCTGCAATTCGTTGCTTGAATTGTGGCGTAAGTATATCAAAATCTGGTGTACCAATCAGAATAAGTAAACGTCTCTGGCGTACATTTAGATGAATTGATCTGTTTTTTAAAACTTCTATACCTAATGGTGTTTTTTGATAATCAGACATTGCCCCGACTTCCCCTAATCAGTCAAGGCAACCCTACATTAAAAAAATTAAAGTTTGATGAATAAGTTTTTAAATATCAGCACCTAAACTAGGGTCTGTTCTAGGGCCTTACGTAGATAAGGATCCAGCTCTTCTTGACGTAGCAGCCAGTTTACATAGTCGCCAGGTAATTCTTTAATTGCGGTACCACGGTGTTTGCCAAAATTCAGAATACGGGGTATCCGTGCGTCTTCTGATGCAGTATAAAGTTCTTCAATACTCTGAATATTTAGATGGTAAAGAATATGCATGAGTATATTTGCAGTTAAAATAATATCGGCATCTGCACGGTGAGCACCTTTGAGTAATTCTCTTGCTTTATCACTTCCTTTACTGATCATATAAATCAGTGCAGAGATGTTATGTGCCTCAGCATCGGGCCAAACCTTGCGGGCCAGCGCCAGAGTGCAAATAGCTTTAATATTTGAGGTGTCTATGCCACATTTTTCAATGGTACGAATATCATAATCAATATTATGACCGATAATATAGACAGTTTCGGAAGGTAAACTGAAGTCCTTATAATGAGGCTGACCAGCAATATCGGTTTCTAGAATATGATGTACTGCCATCGCGGCATAAGAAATTGATTGTTCACCAATACTGTAGAGCTGGTCAAATAACTGACTTTTGTCTAGGCTCAAACGGCCTTGAGCAATTTGGACAGGCGCGTAGGCAATTTCAATCGGTAGTCCATTGAGTGTATGTGTTTCAGTATCGAGAATAATGGCCTGCATGTTGAAAAATATGCCTGAACAAAAGAGAAAGTCAAAATCTAACATTATTATTTCTATTCTGACAATTTAAAAACCTGTCAGGGCTTTAATTGAAGGGTTTTTAGCTCATCATTTATCAAGTTGAGCCACAAATTACGTCGCTTCTAGAATAATTTGACTTTCATTCACCTTATTTTGAAGAAAAAAATCCTTCAATCTGGTTTCTAAAATTTATATATGAGAATAATTAAACAATTTTCTTGCTATTTTTTATAGAAATTGGGAACGGGTGTCATGAAGAAGAAAGAACACCCTAAAAATCAGTGAATGATAATAACTTAAAATAAGGATATAAAATAATGAAAAGACATATATTGACCTGTACTGTACTTGCAATAAGTATCAGTTTGACGGCTGTAATGATAGTGATGACAATGATAACCAGAATTTCAGTACGCCTGTTCCTTCCATTCCAGTAAATAATATAGATAACCCGGTATTAGCTACGCCTGTAGCCTATACCAAAACAGATGTGGTTATTGCCGGTGAAAGCGTGGTCATGACTTATAAAATGCTTGGCATTAATAATAAAGGAACACAAGCTACTGCGTTAGTTTTCACCCCGGAGGGAACACCTCCAGCAAAAGGATAGCCGCTAGTTGCATGGGCACATGGCACGACGGGTTTGGCTGATCAGTAAGCACCGAGCCGGAGTAGTCTAAATCCGGTTATTAAAAATATGATTAACGGCCTGCTTCAGTCTGATTATATGCTGGTAGCACTTGACTATGAAGGGCTCGGTGAACCTTGTGGAAATGAACTTCGTTCTTACTGCCAAATGGGATCATGGCAGCGTTTACGGGTTGAATATTACTAATATTATCTCGGATGTAAAATCTCTAATGCCAAGTCAATAACCTGAATTTAAAGCGATGACTCATGTTTTTTAATATGAGCCATTTTTATTTAAAACTGAGTAAAGTTCATTCTGTTTAATAATAAACTTCATGTTACAATACGCGCCAATCTTAGCACGGCTTAAAAGCCCTAAATTAATAGGACCTCGCTAATGTTTGCCAATATCTCTATTGCTGAATTTGATCCGGAATTAGCTCAGGCAATTGCTGCCGAAGGTGAGCGCCAAGAAGCGCACATCGAGTTAATTGCTTCTGAAAACTATTGTTCTCCAGCGGTTATGGAAGCGCAAGGTTCAAAACTCACTAACAAATATGCAGAAGGCTATCCAGGCAAACGCTACTACGGTGGTTGTGAGCATGTTGATGTTATTGAACAATTGGCAATTGATCGTGCTAAAGAACTTTTTGGTGCTGACTATGCAAACGTTCAGCCCCATGCAGGTTCACAGGCAAACTCTGCTGTTTACCTGGCTTTGCTGAATCCGGGCGATACCGTTTTAGGTATGAGTCTTGCTCATGGTGGCCATTTAACCCATGGTGCAAAAGTAAGCTTCTCCGGTAAAACCTATAATGCAGTGCAATATGGCCTGAACCCGGAAACTGGCGAAATCGACTATGAAGAAGTTGAGCGTCTGGCTTTAGAGCATAAGCCACGTATGATCGTTGCAGGCTTCTCTGCATATAGTCTGGTCGTTGACTGGCAGCGTTTCCGTGAAATTGCTGATAAAGTTGGTGCTTATCTGTTTGTTGATATGGCCCACGTTGCAGGTCTGGTGGCAGCAGGTGTATACCCGAACCCGGTTCAAATTGCTGATGTAACCACAACCACTACCCATAAAACTTTGCGCGGCCCACGTTCTGGTCTGATTCTGGCAAAAGCGAATGAAGAGATTGAGAAAAAACTTCAGTCTGCTGTATTCCCAGGTAACCAAGGCGGTCCATTAATGCATGCGATTGCGGCCAAAGCAATCTGCTTTAAAGAAGCTATGTCTGATGAGTTTAAAACCTATCAGCAACAAGTGGTTAAAAATGCTCAAACCATGGCGCAAGTGTTTATTGAGCGTGGTTATGATGTCGTTTCTGGCGGTACATCTAACCATCTATTCCTGTTATCACTCATTAAACAGGATATTACAGGTAAAGATGCAGATGCATGGTTAGGCGCAGCCCACATTACTGTGAATAAGAATTCCGTGCCAAATGATCCACGTTCTCCATTTGTTACCTCGGGTATCCGTGTAGGTACACCAGCAGTCACTACTCGTGGTTTCGGTGAAGCTGAAGTGCGTGAACTCGCTGGCTGGATGGCTGACATTTTAGATAGCAAAGGCGATGAAAATGTTATTGCTGATGTAAAAGCGAAAGTGGAAGCGGTTTGCGCTAAATTCCCGGTTTATGCTCAGTAAGTGATTTCTTTAAAAAAGCTCCCATAAGTGGGAGCTTTTTTAGTGTTATAAACTGTGCTTTATTTTAAGTTCATATATCTATAATAAACCCATAAGCAGTTATTTATAAATAATATTTTTAAAGTAAACTTATTCAAAATCTAAAGATCAATAGCTTTAGCAAGAAATTTTTAATCTTATAATATTTTATTTTTATTCTCTTAGATTGTTTGGTAGTTAAACTTATCTCTTTCACTATATAAAGGTATATCACCTAAAAGTGAATAATGAGAAAAGTAATAATAAAAAAATCACTCCGAGTACCCAAGGTAAAAATTTCCATATCATGGGTTGTTTCTCTTCCATAGTTTCACTAGAGAGGGGAGAGATTTCTGTTTTAAGTGTATTATTAGAGGTAGAGATAAGACTCTGCTCATATTGTTCGGGCTTTAGTTTTTTACATTCTTCACTTAAATAATTATAAAATTGTTCTGATTCACTCTCTTCGAGTCTGTAGGCAAATACATGAATCTTGTCGTTAAGTTGCAATGTAATATGGTCGCTACTAAGATTTTTCTCCTGTTTTAATTGATCTCTTAGTTCGTTTCGGGCTATAAGCGCTTTTCTTATTTCTTCTCTTTGCAGAGGTCGGTGGATTTCTACACCAAATAGCTCACCTAATAGTTCTAATTCCATTATGATCTACCATTTATTGTTGTTGTACGCCGTGTCTATAGCAATATAAAGCAATAGCTTACTAAGACAATGACATTGTCTAACAATTTAAACTTAAGGCAAGAATAAAAAAGTTAAAAGCACTATTTTATATTTAAGATAACTGGCTTATTTTGTATGGTAAAAATATGAGTTCTGTTTTTGCTCACATCAAAAATTTTTTAATAGAGGAATTTCTGCTAATAAGAAAGTTTATAAAAAATTTGTATTCAATATTTTAGTAAAAGAAGATAATCAGAATAACTTGGTTAATAAAATAATATGAGCAATATAGAAAGTCTAGCATTTTATATTCGCGCCCTTTTTATAAAAGTCTAAGACAATATCCAGATCAAAAAGTAAACCTTCAGGGGTATATTCATTTGAATGTAGTTTGAGTAATGCAGGCATATATTCAGTTTTATATACGGTAGGGTAATCTTTGCATAAAATCTGTATCCGTTTTTGTTGAGAGGTCTTAGGATTGTCTAACTGATCCAGATATTTTCCAATTTTCTCACCTGCCTGATCAAGCTGAGCGGCGAGAGGAGAGCTGGAGTTCAATGGTTGAGCCGTGTCTGTCTCTTGTGGCTGCCTTTGACAAGCTGCGATTGATAAAGATAAAAAAACAATCATAAGAATTTTTTCTTTCATATTCATTTTTATTTTGGGGAAGATTAAAAAAGTATAGGATGAAAATAATAAAAGAAAATATATGATTGTGGTGGAATAGTAAGCCAAAAGTATAAGTTTAATTTCGGTAACTTATATCAGTATTTGAGAAGCTATAAATTAAATGGTTGAGAAACTTGGTTTAAGATGTTACATCTATGAATAGGCTTAACTTATTGTTTAAAGGTTAGCGTTCTTCATTTAACTGGATACAGTAAAGGATAACTTTTTTCATTCTTTACATTTTATATGTTTTGTGGCTCCTCTTAAGGGGAGCTTTTTGTTGTTTTATAAAAAACAATAGGGTGGAAAAATACTTTTCTGATAAGTAATTAATTATTTCTAGACCAGAAAATATACATCTATAGCGTTGCAATATTTATTTAAAATGGAAGGAGTCAGTTTATATGGCTAAACCAAATATTATTATTTCTTCACAGGACTTGCATCGTCTTGAAACCATGCTCGAGCATCAATCTCATATGACTCAGACTATAGAACATCTGGAAGATGAACTTGCTCGGGCTGAAGTAGTGGAGCCACATGAAATACCGGCTAATGTGGTCAGCATGAATACCCGAGTGCTGATCACGATAGCCCCTTCAACTGAACCGACTGAAATCCAGCTGGTTTATCCGCATGATTTTCGCGGTGATAAAGGACAAGTCAATGTACTTGCTCCTATAGGTGCTGCTATTTTAGGGCTGGCAGAAGGCCAGGAAATTGAATGGCCGCAACCTGATGGTCACCTTATGAAAGTAAAAATTGAAAAGGTACTGTATCAGCCTGAGCGAGAGGGTGATTATCGTTAGATCAAATGCCGTGAAATTTCACGGCATTACTCTTTGTAGTTATTCAATTAACTATGACAAAACTTAAACGTAAAAACTGCTATTTCGGCTTGTAGTCTGAAAGATTTGGTTTAAATTGAAAATATAGCTTTCAGCTTCACTTCATATTGTTCTGTTATTTTATTATCAGTCTATTTTACTGTTTGAGGCGATACCCGGCGTCTATATGCAGCATTTCCAAGAACTCATTCCATTGTCCAAGATTGAGGTTACTCCTCAAGAAACTTTGATCATAAAACGCAATGATCTGGTTCCTCTGATTCATGATCAATACCGGTTAAATCATTATGCCGAGCATCTGGTTCAGGCACAGTCCGTACTCCTCAATGGAGTAGACCCTGAATTAACCCGGCAGTTAAGCCAGACTATTGAACAGCTGATTCAGGCTTTAGCTGACTCTAAAAAATATCTGAAAAAACGTAATTTCAATGCATTACAGAAATGGCTGGGAATTGATATCGAGTATCAATCAAGGCAGGTGGAATATTATAGAAATCTGGACCGGTTACTTGCTCAGGCTGATCATTTGAGTCAACAGTTACAGATTGAGATTCAGAAATCACAGGCGCGTTTTCAGCAATTACTGGGTTTACGGGAACAAATGGCGAAATATATTGTAGCTGCACAGGAGTTTCTTAATGAATATCCAGCCTTTATTAAAAACCAGCATCCATTAGATAATTTTGCAGAAAGATTATCTAAAAAAATTAATACATTACAAATGTTACAGGCAGGTAATGATATTGCCATTACACAAATACGTCTTTCACAGCAGCTTTCTTTTAGTCTTTTAGACCGGTTTAAGGAAGCTCAGCAAGTACTGATTCCTGCTTGGCAATACCATGTGCAGCAGACAAATTTAAAGCATTCTGATGCAGAATTAGAGAAGCTGGATAATAGCCGGGAAAATCTGATCAGAACATTGAAGAAGTCTTTAGAGAAACATTAAAGTAAACCGAAGCAGGGTGAATTATGGCCGATCTGGAAAAAAATGATTTAACGATAGTTACTTCGAGAGACTTATCGGAGCAGGATTTTCAGCAACTAAATTTACAGGAAATAGGGTTAAAGGATTCAGACTTTACAGAAGTCCAGAATGCCCATAAAGAGCTAAATGATATGAGTCATCATACTGTCGCTGAATATGGGAAAAATATTGCGACTAAAACCTCTTCTTATACGGATGAATTGCTAGATTTAGTCCAGAACAAAGACCTTGATGCTACCGGCCAGAAACTCAATCAGGTAGTACAGGTTGCTCAGCAGCTGAATACTTCCAGCATTTTAAACAAACCCAAAAGTTCAGGTTTTCTGGGTAATTTGCTGGGTAAGATTAAAGGTGCCAAACAGAACTTTGACCAGCAGTTTCATACTACTAAAGAGCAGATTGATGTTCTGGTAAAAGAAATTGAAATTTCACAGACCGGGCTAAAAGCCCGGGTTGATACACTGGATAAAATGTTTAATGGGGTACAGGATGAGTATAGGCAGTTGGGTATTTATGTCGCTGCGGGAAAACTTAAACAGCAAGATATTCAGCAGCAAATCGCTAAGCTCAGTGAACAGCCTCAAGACCAGCCGATTACACAAAAGATTTATGATTTAAATCATCTGGCAAATAATCTGGAGAAACGTATCAGTGACCTTCAGGTTTTACAGCAATCTGCTATGCAGACTTTGCCAATGATCCGGATTATTCAGTCCAATAATCTGATGCTGGTGGACAAGTTCTATGCCATTAAAAACATTACCTTACCCGCTTGGAAAAACCAGATTAGTTTGGCTATCTCTCTTAACGAGCAGAAAAATAGTGTACAGCTTGCCAATAGTATTGATGATGCAACCAATGAATTACTACGCCGTAACGCAGAGCTTTTGCATCAGAACTCTGTAGATACTGCTAAAGCCAACCAGCGGTCAGTCATTGATATTGAAACCCTTGAACATGTTCAGAATACCCTCATTAAAACAGTAAATGATGTGATTCAGGTACAGAAAGAAGGTATGCAAAAACGTCAGGAAGCTACCAGCCGCTTGCGTATGTTACAAGATAATCTGAATCAGCTTGTGCTTGAATCAAATTCGGGGACAAATAAACCTTAAGCTGTTTTTGTTATATTAATAGCCTAAGTATACCTGATTAATCTTTGGAGATATTATTTGCCACCTTTAGATGAATATGCGTTGAGTTCTAAACAGATCGAAACAGGAATGCTGGTATTGAAAAAGCGTCAGCATAAAGTAATGCTGCTTTGCGTAACGACCAGTACTTTATTTATTGCAAGTGTGGTTGCCATATTTTTACAGCAGAATTTTATCTATAGTTTTTTTGGTCTTTCTCAACAAGTAGAACAACTACATTTACCTTTAACTCTCGAAGCTAGCCTGACAGATCTTGCACCACAGCACGATTATTTTTTTAATTTACTGTCATGGTTTGGCTGGTTATTCTTAAAACTGTTTGCAGCTTTCTTTGGTGCATTTTTCACAGTTTATTTTCTCAGAAAATTTCATTTTTTTTATATTCGCTTTCAGTCATTTATTTTAAAATTCGTTGGATGGCTCATTGCATTTATCATTATCTGGTCAGGTTTGACTTATGTGCAATATGACCTAAACAATGAAGAAAAAGAAGCTGCGCATGAGCTGGTACATTATGAGCGTAATATTCAAGATAGTGCGATTGCACACTACTTGGCTGAGGAAAATGTAGAAAAACCGGTTCAAGCTTATATACTCGCGCAAACGGCCTTATTGCACCAGCCTGCAGATAAAAATACAGCTATTCCCTATATAGTGGAACTGGTCAAAGCAGAGAAGACTGATCCAGACTTTATTGAGTATGGTTTTAAACCAGAACAGCTTTGGATCATGCAGCACCAGGTTTATGGAAAGGCTTTAACACCGTTAGCTCAAAGTGTTGAGCCACAGGTAAGACAGGCTCAACAGCTTTCATATTGGGCAAATATTATAATCATAGCTATAAGTTTAATGAGCGCTGTTTTAAGCCTGATATTTTATTTACTGTCTCGCCGTCTGCAACTGAGAACCGAGCGAATTACACACCGCCTAAACAGCTAAGTCATGAAAAACAAGATCAGAACAGGCCCGAAAAACCGGCTCTGTTCTTTAATCACAATTCTTAAAACCGATTGTATTTATAAAAACATATTGTTTCACCTATTAATGGCTTTGCAGTATCATCAATTCATTCCTTAATATTGACTCCTTTGGAGAAGTTAGCAATGTTAGACCAAAATACTTCAGCACAACTTAAAACATTACTCGAACGTCTGGAAAGCCCGATTGAACTGGTTGCCTCTCTAGATGGCTCTGACAAGTCAGATAAAATCAAAGAGCTGGTCAATGAAATTGCCGCCCTGTCTGATCAGGTGACTGCACGCCTTGATGGCCAGCACAGCCGCCGCCCAAGCTTTGGTGTGGCCAAAGTGGGTGAGCAGCCCCGGGTATTCTTTGCCGGCCTGCCGATGGGGCATGAGTTCACCTCGCTGATTCTGGCCCTGTTGCAGGTTTCCGGATACGCTCCCAAAGTCTCTGACGAGGTACTGGCACAGATTAAAGCGCTCAACCTGACTGCTGACTTTGAAGTATTCGTGTCACTGAGCTGTCATAACTGTCCGGATGTGGTACAGGCCCTCAACCTGATTGCCATCTATAACCCGGGCACCACTGCCACTATGATTGACGGGGCCTTCTTTCAGGAAGAAGTCGAACAGCGCAAGATCATGGCGGTTCCAATGCTGTTCCAGAACAGCCAGCACATTGGTCAGGGACGTATGACCCTGGAAGAGGTTATTGCCAAGCTGGACAGCGGTGCGGCGGCCAAAGATGCAGAGAAACTTAATGCCAAGGGAGCCTTTGATGTCCTGGTGATTGGTGGTGGCCCAGCCGGGAATACTGCTGCCATCTATGCAGCGCGTAAAGGTATTCGTACCGGGATCGTGGCTGAACGCTTCGGTGGACAGGTGATGGACACCATGGATATTGAAAACTTTACCTCGGTCACCAAAACCCAGGGGCCAAAGTTTGCTGCGGCCATGGAAGAGCATGTGCGTGAGTATGAAGTCGACATCATGAACCTGCAGAAAGTTGCCAGCATTAAAGGTGCAGAAGAAACGGCCAATGGTCTGGTTGAAGTGACTCTGGACAATGGCGCCCGACTGGAATCTAAAACAGTGATTCTCTCTACCGGTGCGCGCTGGAGACAGATGAATGTACCGGGCGAGCAGGAATATGCGACCCGTGGCGTTGCCTACTGCCCGCACTGTGACGGTCCGCTGTTCAAGGGCAAACGGGTAGCGGTGATTGGTGGCGGTAACTCCGGGGTTGAGGCAGCGATTGATCTGGCCGGTATTGTTGAGCATGTGACTCTGCTTGAATTTGCTGATACTTTACGTGCAGATCAGGTATTGCAGGACAAGCTTGCGAGCTTGCCGAACACGACAGTAATCAAGTCTGCGTTGACCACCGAGGTGGTGGGAGACGGCTCACAGGTGACTGCGCTGCGTTATCAGGACCGGGTATCTGGAGAGGACAGGGAGATTGAACTGGCGGGTATCTTTGTACAGATTGGTCTGCTGCCGAACACTGACTTTCTGAAAGGGTCAGAAGTCGAGCTGAGTAACCGCGGTGAGATTGTGGTGAATGAGCGTAACGAGACCAATGTAAAAGGTGTATTTGCGGCGGGTGACTGTACAACGGTACCGTACAAGCAGATCATCATTGCTACAGGTGAAGGTGCAAAAGCGTCGCTTTCTGCTTTTGATTACATTATCCGCTCCGGTCAGTAATTTTTTAATGCGAAAAAGCATATTCCTTACAAGAATATGCTTTTTTTATATATATCTTACAAGTCCTCAACAATATGTAGTCTTTATTACAACTTTTCTTTATGCTTATATTTTCCTGAATGTTTTTTAATCAACAAAAGGAAGGAAAATAAATGAAAAAGTTAATTGCTGCGTTAGGTTTAGCTTCTACAGTTCTCATTGTTGGCTGTAATAACAATAAAACTCCAGAAGCTGATGATCATGCTGCGACTGCTGGTACAACCACCGATTCGACTGCTACTGGCACAACTACAACAGACTCTACTATGGATATGAATAATACCGCAGGCGAGCGATTAGACAATACTACTGGCACAGTGGCTGATCCGGCTACAACAGGCACCGCTACAGATACAACTGGTGCAACTACAGGTACCACAACTGGTGGTACAACAGATACCATGACTAATACGGGAACTACTGGCACCACAGGTACAACTGGTGGTACCAGCGGAACTGGCAGTTCACAGTAATATTGTACTGAATATAAAAAAGCCCTTACATTGAGGGCTTTTTTATATCTAAGTTTTATCTAAAAAATCTAATAGATAACAACTCTTACAACTTTTCAACAAAGCTGAGTCGTAATACCACCCTTCTTTATGTTTAGATTTGAATAGTGAAGAAAAGTTGAAAAAATTAGAAGGATGTATACATGAAAAACTTAAATAAACTGGTAGTTGCTTTAGGCATGACTTCGGCTTTGTTCTTGGTTGGGTGTGATAAAGAAAAGTCTTCGGATATGGCGAAAGATAATGCCATGGCTAAACCCATGGACCAGATGGAAGCCCCTTCAGATGGCGTAGGTGAAAGTTTAAAGGATGCAACTAAAGCTGGTTTCGATGAGACCAGTCAGGCTACCAAAGGTGCAACCATAGCGATGGAAAAAGGCGCTAATGCAACTGCAGTAGCTACTAAAGAAGTGAGTGAGGGTGCGGGACAGGCTGCAAATGAAGCCACTGGCGAATCACGGGTAATTGACCCTGCACAAGAGCGTGAAACACGCGATAGCTCTCAGCATAATAGTCAGACCCAGTAAATTTTTTGTGGTTAAAAAGCTCCCCTTCCGGGAGCCTTTTAATTAGCCTTTAAAACTTTTTCAAGATTAATTTTTGCCTGATTTTCCAGTTTATCCTGAAAATATTCAGTTTTAAATAACGGATGGGCTTGATAAAAATGAGATAAAACTTTTTTGCGCTTTTCATGATATATACCCTCTGACACCCAGGCATATTCTTGTTGAATCTGCTGCTCATACTCAGCAAAACGGGACGGTTTACTACCTAAAATCGCCAAGTCTATATCAAGCAAGGTTTTAAGGTCCAGATCGTCATCTTCAGACAGTTCATGAGTTTGTGTTGCCAGTATCCACGAGTAAATTTTAGAGATTTGATCAATAGTCATGTAAGGTGCCAGACTCTGTTTCATTAACTCGGCACTTTTTAATTCATTTTGATCAGATTTTGGCTCATAAACCACGTCATGAAACCAGATCGCCAGCTCAACAGCCAAGGGGTCATTCACGCACATTTTTAGAGGCTGGTATAAGTCCAGACATTCTTCTATATGTTGAAGTGTATGATAATAACGCTGAGGTTCCTGATAGGCAGTAATTAATTTCTGAAGCAGGCTGTCTGATAAATACAATGCATTAGTCTGTTGAAGTTCTTGCCAGTATTGCTTAAGTCTTTCTAGCTTAGGTTGCATAAATTAGTATTCCTATTTCTTAGCTCAGCCGGACTTTTACCTTATTTTTTGATGAAAACTTATTCTATAAATAACCAATAGCCATAATTCGAATACTGGTTATTCTATACGTGAGAATATATTTAAACAGATTGCTCATCACGTTTAAAAATTAGTTCTTTAGCGCTTGAATTTACTGTGTCCAGATAATAACCCTCACTATTAAAAGCTTTTAAATCTTCTGGCTTGGTTAACTGGTTTTCTATAATAAAGCGTGCCATCAGGCCACGTGCTTTTTTGGCATAAAAACTGATGATTTTGTATTTACCATTCTTCTGGTCAAGAAAGATCGGTTTAATGATAGCAGCTTGTATTTTGTTTTCTTGCACTGCCTTGTAGTATTCATCTGATGCAAGGTTGATTAAATAGTTATGCTGGTGTTCAGTCAGTTCCTGATTAATCTGCTGGGTAATAAGGTCTCCCCAAAACTCAT
Organism: Acinetobacter sp. UBA6571; assembly: GCF_002434085.1. NCBI lineage: Bacteria > Pseudomonadati > Pseudomonadota > Gammaproteobacteria > Moraxellales > Moraxellaceae > Acinetobacter > Acinetobacter sp. UBA6571. The sequence continues at coordinate 29,412 of NZ_DJJJ01000061.1, forward strand.
ACAGGTTATGTCCACGGCTGTTTTGCAGTTTGGTACCCATTTCCAGACGGTAAGGCATCATTAAATCTAGTGGCCTTAACAAGCCATATAGACCCGATAGCATTCGCAAATGTTGCTGGGCAAAATTCAGATTGTTGTGTTTCAGACTATAGGCATCCAGACCGGTATATACATCGCCTTTAAAAGCAAAAATAGCCTGTCGGGCATTACCAAAATTAAATTCTGGTGTCCAATCCTGAAAACGCGCAGTATTCAATTGGGCTATTTTCTCACTAACACTCATCAAACTGGCGATTTCTGAAGCAGACAGTTTACGACAAAAGTCTATAAGTTCTTGTGAGTGCTCAAGCAGTCTTGGTAAAGTATGTTCATCGGTAGGTAATGCAGATTCATAATCTAAGGTCTTGGCAGGGGAAATTAGAGCTAACATAAACAACCTGGTCAAAAAATAATTAATCAAACTATAACAGTCGACTTATTTTAATGCCAATTTGTGTTTTTGCTGAAGTTAATCGCTAAAATACGCGATTCTCCTGCTATTTATCGTTTGTACTATGTCCGAGCAAATCTTTATTCAAGGTCCGGTGGGGCAAATTGAAGTTTTTGTTGATTATCCCCAAGGCGAAGTAAAAGGATATGCCCTCGTTTGCCACCCTCACCCTCTTCAGGGAGGCACACCTCAACATAAGGTTCCTGCACTTTTAGCCCAGATTTTATCTGAACGTGGCTGTGTGGTTTATCGTCCAAGTTTTCGTGGTTCAGGGCAAAGTACCGGAACACATGATGAAGGCTATGGCGAGACAGATGATACTTTAGCGGTACTACAACATATTCGTGCCCTACACTCCCATTTGCCATTTTATGCAGGTGGCTTCAGCTTTGGTGCTCACGTGATGGCAAAAGCTTATGATGCCTTGCCAGCAGTAGAGAAGCCTAAACAGTTGATTTTATGTGGTCTGCCTACCAATACTGTAGCCGGCTTGCGTCATTATAAAACGCCTGAAATTCAGGGAGATATCCTGTTTATTCATGGTGAAAAGGATGAAATCACCTTGTTATCGGATGCTATTAGCTGGGCTACGCCACAAAAGCATCTGATTACTATTCTGCCGGGAGCAAATCACTTTTTTACGGGCTATTTAAAACAGTTACGTATCGCGATTTCTCGTTTTTTAATCGTTGAATAAAAAATAAATAAAGGCCCGGTATATATTAATTTCGGGCCTTTTTAGATGAGTCAAAAGTTTAGCTTTTCCATTCGAACTGGCTAAATGACTCATCATTTTTTAATGTGGTTTCAATAGCCTGCCCCAACTGTTTAATCACACTCTGCATTTCAATTTTTTCAAACCAGTCCTGTTCTTCGTCAGCATGTGCATTAATCCTGCAAACCAGATGCCCCTCTCCATCTTGGGCAGATTCACATGTCACAGAAATAGGTAGAGGATGACTCTCTACACTTACCGCAATTTTATCAGGCTCATTACGGCTAGCCTCAAAGCCATGCTGAACAAGACGCTTAGATAAAAGGTCAGTTACATATTCTTGGGCAATACGGCATTCATCTTGTATATGATCAGTTTGTTGATGTTCAGCACAGTAGGCAGTAAATTGTAGGGTTCTCATTGGCGTTGTCCTGAAATGCTTTCTTGTTGTATGGATTTAGCATAAGCAATAAACGCACAACAGCCAAGCATTCACTTGACTGTTGTTAGACAAAAACAACATTTTTCTTAAACTTTATTCGTATTTATTCACTAACCTGTATGGCAAGCCCGGCTTTATTAGCGAGTTCAGTAAAGGTCGGGAAGCTGGTGGCTACCGTTTCAGTTCCCATAATATTAATTGTTCCTGAACTTCGCAGTCCTGCCATGCTAAAGCTCATAGCGATCCGGTGATCATGATGTGATTCGATTTCACCGCCAGTAAAGACAGCCGACCAGTCTCCACTTTTTCCTTTACCTTCAATGATGATTCCATCTTCAGTCGGGGTGCAGTCGATGCCCATAGTTTTAAGGCCGTCAGCCATTACCTGAATCCGGTCAGACTCTTTTACCCGCAGTTCGGCAGCACCAGTCAGTACTGTTTGTCCTTCTGCACAAGCTGCCGCAACAAATAGTGCCGGGAACTCATCAATTGCAAGTGGAACCTGGTCTTCAGGAATATGTATCCCCTTGAGCGTCCGGCTACCTCTGATATGAATATCAGCAATTGGCTCACCCCCCGCAATGCGTTCATTCTCAACTGTCAGATCAGCTCCCATCTGTTTCAGAATTTCGATAATTCCGGTACGGGTTGGATTTATACCGACTGCTTCCAGAAGTACATCCGAATTTTGAGTAATGGCGGCCCCCACCATAAAAAATGCTGCGGAAGAAATATCTGAAGGTACCTGAATCTCTGTACCGACCAGTTTGCCACCACCTATAAGTGAAATTTTATGGCCTTCAGTTTTAACCTCATAGCCAAAAGCACGTAGCATACGCTCGGTATGGTCACGGGTTGGCTCAGGTTCAGTAACCGAAGTTTCACCTTCAGCCCATAATCCCGCAAGCAGAATTCCTGACTTTACCTGAGCAGAAGGCATTGGTAAATCATAATGAATACCGTGCAATTTTTGCTGACCACTAATACTGACCGGCGGTGTACCTTTTTCACCTGTGGTTTGAATCTGGGCGCCCATCAGACGTAAGGGTTTGGCAATCCGTTCCATTGGACGTTTGGATAAAGAGGCATCACCAGTCATGACCGTATCAAATTTCTGTGCAGCCAGCATGCCAGACAGCAGACGCATGCTGGTTCCTGAATTCCCCATATAAAGTGCACTTGCCGGAGCCTTAAGTCCGTGCATACCCACCCCATGAATGGTAACCTCACCATTTTTCGGGCCTTCAATACTTACGCCCATATCGCGAAAAGCCTGTAAGGTAGCTAGCGCATCTTCACCTTCCAGAAAGCCTGTGACATGAGTAGTACCTTCGGCAATTGCACCAAACATGATAGAGCGATGAGACACGGACTTGTCACCAGGTACGGTAAATTTACCCTGAAAAGTCTTGTTTCCCGGCAGAATGGTAAATTGTTGTGTCACCTTGTTTTTCTCCATCAACGGTTTTTGGGCTAACATGTGGTTAAAGTGCTGACGCGCAGCCTGAGCATGTCCCAGTAAGCCCATTAATGCCTGCGAGTCTTCATTTTCAATCATTTTTCGAATAATGCCGAGCTGCTGTTCAAAGCCATCTACTGCATTTAAAATTGCTTTTTTATTGGCAAAAAAAATGTCATGCCACATTTGAGGGTCACTGGCGGCCACACGCGAGAAATCACGAAAACCACCGGCTGCATAACGGAAGATGTCCAGGTTATCTTCACGGCTGGCCAGTTGCTCGACCAGATTAAATGCCATCAAATGCGGTAAATGACTGGTATGTGCCAGAACTTCATCATGTTTTTCAACATCCATGCAGATAACTTCTGCTTGCGCAGCTTCCCAGAGCTCAATCAGTTTATCAACCGCCCAGCTGGCACTACTTGGCAAAGGTGTCAGAATGACCTTGTGATTGGCAAACAGATCGACTTTACCAGCATAGACACCAGTATGCTCACTTCCTGCAATCGGATGGCCCGGTACAAAACCGGGCGGCAGATGGGTGCCGTACACTGCTTTGGCTGCCTCTACCACATTTCCTTTGGTACTGCCGACATCTGTCAGGATAGTATGTGCGCAAATATGAGGTTTGATCTGCTCAAGTATTTTCTGGGTAGCACGTACTGGTAAAGCCAGAACAATCAGGTCTGCCCCTTGTACTGCTTCTACAGGATCACTATAGCCCTGCTCAATCAGGCCCAAAGCTTTGGCATCTTCCAGTGTTTTTTGAGAACGGGTCGCGGCCACCACGTGACGGGCCAGCTTTTGAGCCACAATTACACGGGCCAGACTTGAACCAATTAGCCCAAGGCCAATAAATGCAACTTTTTCAAACAGGGGTTGGGACATAACTTCAGTTTTGCCTCAAGGGCTTTTGCCTTGTTTCAAGTGTTTAATATTTCAAGTATCGGGAAGAGTTTCAAATTTTTTCGAATAAAAATAGCTTCTCAATTTTTATTCTTTTATTCATCACTCTCTGAACTTTTGGTATATGGCAGTAATATAAAAACTACTACTGCCATGATCTAACAGGTCTCAGCTTTATAGTACAGCAACCGGATAAGAACCCAGTACACGCAGTTCTTTAACTATTGGACGGATTTCTTCGATTGCTGCCGCAACATTTTCCTGCTCGATATGGCCTTCCAGATCGATAAAGAATACATAAGCCCATTTTTCTGGCAATGCAGGACGGGTTTCAATACTGGTCAGGCTGATGTTGTGCTTGGCAAATGGAGCCAGAATTTCCAGTAAGGCACCCGCACGGTCATGAGCAGAAATCAATAGTGAAGTTTTATCATTACCGCTTTGTGGAATCTTCTCACGGCCAATCACCAGAAAACGCGTAGTATTTTCAGGATTATCCTCAATATTGCTGTGCATAATTTCAAGGTTATACAAACTGGCCGCAATATCAGAAGCAATTGCAGCTGAATGCCATTCGTTACGGATACGACGTGCAGCTTCTGCATTCGAGTTCAGCGCTACCCGCTCAACGCCCGGATAGTGTGCATCCAGCCAATGACGACACTGTGCCAGTGTTTGCTGGTGGGCATAGATTTGTTTGATACTGTCTTTACGGGTATTTTCAGATACCAGAAACTGATGATGAATACGAAGTTCTACTTCGCCAATTACATTGAGGCTTGAACCTCTAAAACAGTCCAATGTATGGTTTACAACACCTTCAGACGAGTTCTCAACAGGTACTACACCATAATGGGCACTACCTGCTTCTACCTCGCGAAAGACTTCATCAATCGTTGCAATTGGACGAACCAAGGCATCCTGTCCAAAATGTTTCAGTACGGCAGAATGGGTATAGGTACCTTCCGGCCCTAAAAAAGCGATGCTTTGTGGTGCTTCAAGAGCGAGACAGGCAGACATGATTTCACGAAACAAGCGCGCCATGGTTACGTCTGATAAAGGTCCATCATTGCGTTCCATAACTTTACGCAAGACTTGTGCTTCACGTTCAGGGCGATAAAACAACGGGTTTTCTTCAGCAGCAAACTTTGCTTCTGCAACCGCTTCGGCCAGGCTGGCACGGCGGTTAATCAGCTCTTGTAATTGCTGGTCAACAGAGTCGATTTCATTACGGATCTGTTCCAGATTGAAAGAGGATGAATTTTTCTGATCATCATGACCCATTGTTATATTGCCCTTGGAAAACATGTATACAAATTAGTATAACAATAGTTAGCTTTTAAATGTTGCGCAATCTGACTTTGATTGAAATAGATGCAAAAACAGCCAGTTGCTACTTTGGAACACCTCGTTAAATTTTCTTAGCCTTAATACTCTGGCTCTTTTTATAAAAAGAACTGTGGATGATTTGGAAAACAGATATGTAATGTGTATTGGCTCTTAATTTAATTCCATCAACTTATAAAAGTTATTTCAAAGAAAAGTTATCGGCTGATGTATTTTGCCAGTTAGCTTATTTTAATATCTCAGTCTGGCTGTCGAGTATAAATACTTCAATTTTTTATTTTTATAAGCAAATATCTGTATTCTATTTCATTTTTTTTAATGTGAGTCTCTTATATTGAGTATTTGACCTATTCAAAAATCAAGTTACTTCTATTTAATAGAATGCCTTTGTATTGGCAGATTTAATCATTGTGAAAGTTTGATAGTTCTATAATTTTAATAACAGGTCAGGTACAGACTGAATCAACAATTAAAAGGAATAATAAATGATTTATGCACAACGCCCATGGAAAAAGAACTTGCCAGCCAGCCTGCAAGACTATCAATTTGATGCCACATCCATTCCACAAAATTTAAGTGAGCTGTTTGATAAAGCAGTGCATGATTTTTCAGATGCGGCTGCATTTAGTCTGGTTCTGCCTACGGGCCTCGCAAAGACATTAAGTTTTAAGCAGATTCAGTATTATTCTGACTTGCTGGCACGTTACTTCCAGCATGAGCTTCAATTACAACCAGGTGATGTTGTAGGCTTGCAGATGCCAAATTGTCTGCATTATCCAATTGCAGTTTTTGCCTGCTGGAAAGCTGGCCTTATTATTACCAATATCAACCCGCTTTATACCGCACGCGAACTGGAGTATCAGCTTAACGACAGTCAGGCAAAAGCTTTAATAGTTTCAGACATGTTCTTAGCTACTTTTGAAAAAGTAATTGCGAAAAATAATGATCTTAAATCTCTTGCGCTGATTACAGCGAGTTTAAGTGACTTTTTTGATGCGCCGTATCAGGCGCTGATTGCTAAAAAAATAGAAACAGACGCCGAAGCTCAGGGACGTTCGCTAACACCAAGCATTGACTACTTTTCTTTTTCACAAGTTTTTAAAAAAGCAGAACAGCTACCTGAATTACAATCACAGACGACCGCAATCGCGCTGTATCAATATACAGGCGGTACAACAGGTCGCAGTAAAGGGGCGATTATTACGCATCAGAATTTACTGTCCTTGGTACGCATGACCGGAGATTATTTGCGTGCGCACAATTCAGCTTTTAATCAGCAAGACAGTATTCTGACTGCTATTCCGCTTTATCATATTTTTGCATTCAGTGTTAATTTTCTGATGTTCTTTGAAGGCGGATCGCATAATATTCTGGTTCCTTCACCGCGTCCTGTCAGCAATTTAAGGCCGGCATTTGAACAGTTTAAGATTACCTGGTTGACCGGAGTTGATACATTATATGCAGGATTACTGGCTGAAGACTGGTTTGTGCAAAATCCGCCAGAGCTCACTTGTGCCATTTCTGGCGGAACAGCACTAAGACCAGCTACAGCTGAACACTGGAAAGCTAAAATAGGTAATATTATTGAAGGGTTTGGCATGACTGAAACCAGTTGCGCAGCCATGCTGCATCCTCCAATTAGCATAATTCGTCAAGGTTCTGTCGGTTTTCCATTACCTGGTTCTGAAATTAAAATTGTAGATGTTCAGGGAAATGAAGTCCCTCTCGGTAGTGCGGGCGAACTCTGTGTAAAAGGTCCGCATATTGTGCAGGGCTATCTCAACCGGCCGGAAGAAAGTGCTGACACTTTTGTAGAGGGCTGGTTACATACAGGTGATATTGCCCAGCTCGATGAAGATGGCTTCTGTTATATTCTGGACCGTAAAAAAGATATGGTACTGGTTTCAGGTTTTAATGTTTATCCAAATGAAATCGAAGCAGTCATTGCCGAGCATCCGGACATTATTGAAGTGGCGGTTATTGGGGTGCCAGATGTACAGACTGGCGAAGCTGTGAAAGCTTATATCGCTACACGTAATCCGTCTCTATCCACTGATGAAATACTGGCGCACTGCAAAGAGCATCTTACCGCCTACAAAGTTCCAAAAGTGATAGAAATTTTACCTGAATTACCCAAGTCAACGGTAGGTAAAATCCTTCGGGCCGAGCTTCGTAATTTACAACAGCAATTGCAGAGTGCTTAATTTCACGCCACTAAAATAGAAAAGCCTGCGGAAGCAGGCTTTTTTATCTTATCTTTATTTTCCAAGCAGGCTACGCGCCACGATCTCTTTCATGATTTCATTGGTACCACCATAAATCCGCTGGATTCTGGCATCTACAAAGAAACGTGAAATCGGATATTCGGACATATAGCCATAACCACCAAACAGCTGAAGCAAGTTGTCAGCAACTTTCATCTGCATATCGGTACTAAAACTTTTTAAAGCGGCAGCTGTAGCAACATCGAGCTGGCCCTGCTGATAGAGCTCTACATTTCGCTCATAAAATGCAGCTGTAGCCAATTCATCAATCTTGGCCTGTGCCAGTACAAAGCGGGTATTCTGGAATTGAGCGATCGGCTGACCGAAAGCTTGGCGCTCCTGAACATAAGCTGTAGTTACATCAATACTGCCCCGTATAGCACCCAGAGCAGTAGCAGCTATCGCAGTACGCTCGCGTGGCAACTCCTGCATCAGATAAGCAAAGCCTTGCCCCGGCTGACCAAGTAACTGGTTTTGGGGTACTTTAATATTATCGAAGAACATCTCTGAGGTATCTTGTGAATGCAAACCGATCTTGTCCAGATTGGTTCCTTTCTTAAAACCATCCAGATGGGTATCAAGCAGTAAAAGCGAAACACCTTTAGCTCGGGCTTGTGGATCGGTTTTAGCAGCCAATACTACCAGATCTGCGTGCTGCCCATTAGAAATAAAGGTTTTGGAACCATTTAATATATAACTGTCATCTTGCAAAATTGCGTTGGTTCGCATTGACTGCAAATCAGAACCAGCCCCCGGTTCAGTCATGCCAATTGCACCCACCACTTCACCACTCACCATTTTAGGTAACCAGTACTGCTTCTGTTCCTCACTACCAATATTCAGAATATAAGGAGCAGCAATTTCTGAATGACAGGATATACCTGTCGATAGTGAACTATAACCAGCCCGGGCTGACTCTTCTACCAACATCAGTGAATAATAGGTAGGCACGCCATAGCCGCCATATTCCTCAGGTACATCTACACAGAGAAAGCCATTTTCACCTAACAGGTTCCAGACATGCCGTGGCATGATTCCGTCACGCTCCCACTGTTCATAATGGGGTGCAATATGCTCTTTCATAAAACGTCTAAAGTTATCACGGAATAATTCCAGATCGGCATCATGCTGCATGTCTTATTTCCTTTTATCAGTTTGTTAGTCAGCTTCTGTTTTACTCATGCTAGTTATTTTCCGAAAAGATGTCATGACCTGATGAGTTTTTATTGCTGTTCATAAAGCTAAAAAAAAGGAAGCCGAAGCTTCCTTTTTGTTCAAATATTTTTAAATATGTCCTGCTTTCTGCTCAAGCATCTGACGGTCTACCTCACCCGGATTAGCCAGAGCTTCATTCAGCTTGTCTTTGTCTAGCTGGCCTACCCATTTGGCAACTACAATAGTTGCCAGTGAATTACCCACCAGGTTAGTCAAGGCACGCGCTTCAGACATGAAACGGTCGATACCCAGAATGAGTGCCAGACCAGCGACAGGAATATGACCTACAGCAGACAGGGTTGCTGCCATAACAATAAAGCCCGAACCGGTTACCCCTGCTGCACCTTTAGATGAAATCAGCAGAACCAGCAGCAAGGTAATTTGATGAGTTACATCCAGCTGGGTATTGGTCGCCTGTGCAATAAAGATCGCGGCCATAGTCAGGTAAATTGAAGTACCGTCCAGATTAAATGAATAACCCGTTGGAATAACCAGACCCACTACAGACTTCTCACAACCTGCAATTTCCAGTTTCTTCAGCATACGCGGTAAAACTGACTCGGAAGAAGATGTACCTAGTACAATCAGAAGCTCCTCACGGATCAGGCGGATCATTTTAAGAATACTGAAACCGCTAATGCGTGCAATGGTTCCTAGCACGATAAAAATAAACAGCAGACAGGTAATATAGAAACAGAGAATAAGCTGACCAAGCTGAACCAGTGAACCTACACCATATTTACCAATAGTAAAAGCCATTGCACCGAAAGCACCAATCGGAGCCAGCTTCATGATCATGTTTACAATGTTAAAGAACACATGCGAGATTTGATCAATAAACTTAAGTACTGGCTTACCGGCATCACCAAGTTTGTGCAAAGCAAAACCAAACAGGATAGCAAAGAGTAATACCTGAAGAATTTCACCATTTGCAAATGCTCCAACTACAGTCTCAGGAATAATATGCAGCAGAAAATCGACTGTAGATTGCGACTCACCCGAAGCGACATATTTCTGAATACCCGCAGTATCCAGAGTTGCCGGATCAACATTCATACCTACGCCAGGCTTGGCAATATTAATTACCAGCAGACCAATCAGCAGGGCAATTGTCGAGACAATTTCGAAGTAAAGTAAGGCAACACCACCAGTCTTACCCACTGACTTCATACTTTCCATACCTGCGATACCACTTACCACAGTACAGAAAATCACAGGCGCAATAATCATCTTAATTAAACGAATAAAGCCATCACCTAACGGCTTAAGCTGTTCGCCCAAACCTGGTACCTGCTGCTCAACACCATTCATGAGGACAGTAGTACTCGGGAAGTAATGCCCCACAAGAACACCTGCGATAATCGCAATAATCACTTGAAAATAAAGTGATTTATAAATCGGTTTTTTAGCCATAACTTTTCTTCATTACATATCTCTGGACATGGTCAATACCCAGCGCAAGGTCTATCCTTAGGAATACACAGCCCTGAAATTTCATGTAAAAACAAAAAGGTAAAGAACTTTTTACCTATACAGGAAATATTCAGCATGAAAATAATTCGCCTTAAAAAACGAATTTGGGACTTAACATCAATGACTTAGACTTCAGACCTATAAATAGTAGAATCTATTAATGCAGGAGAAGATTAAATTAACTTAACAAAGTCTATCTGAGGCGGATTTTACTTGAAGGAAATATCATAATGGAATGGTTATTTTTAAGTCTGGCTAATCTGTATACAATTCCTTATTAGACATTAGTCTAACCCCACCAAAGTTTTACACACCTTGTTGTTTTATGTCATAGTGGAAAAACTTACTTATTATCTAATTAAAATTGTCAATGAACACCCGTAAAAATCTTTATAAAGAGTTTGAGCATCCTTTTGCGCAATATGTCCGGATTATTGGCAAAGGAAAAAATGGTGCGAGGTCATTAACTTATGAAGAAGCCTATCAGGCATTCAGCATGATCCTCAAACAAGAAGTTCTGGATGTTCAGCTCGGTGCATTTCTGATGTTGTTACGTGTAAAAGAGGAATCTGTTGATGAGTTGGCAGGTTTTGTACAGGCTACCCGTGATCAGCTAAATTTTGCCCCTTTATCCGTTGATCTGGACTGGTCTTCATATGCCGGCAAACGAAAACATTATCCCTGGTTTCTGCTGGCAGCATTAACGCTTGCCCAGTCGGGTTATAAAGTATTTATGCATGGCGCATCAGGTCATACCCTTAACCGGCTCTATACTGAACAGGTGCTAGAATACTTAGGCTATTCCATCTGTCAAAGTGAACAGGATGTTCAATACGAACTCGAACAACATAATTTTGCCTATCTTCCCCTTGAGGCGATTTCCCCTGTCTTAAGTGATTTGATCTCGCTCAGAAATGTTATGGGCTTGCGTTCCCCTATTCATACATTGGCACGCCTGATTAATCCATTTAATGCCAAGGCTACATTACAGGCAATTTTCCATCCGGCTTATCGCAGTTCTCATCAGCAGACTGCATCACGGTTAGGCTACCAGAATAGCGCTGTCATCAAGGGTGAAGGTGGCGAATTTGAGCGTAACCCGGATGCGCGCACACTGATTTGTGGTATTAAAAATAGTGAGCTGTATGAATATGAACTGCCCAAACTGACACAGGAACGCAGCCTTGCTGAAGAAGAGTTAAATCTGGAGAAATTTAAAGCAGTCTGGGAAGGCAAACAAACTCATGTATATGGTGAAACAGCTGTCACAGAAACAATGGGAATTGCTTTATATACAATGGGTGTTTGTAGTACCTATGACGAAGCCATGTTAAAAGCTAAAGAACTATGGGCTACACGGCACTCTTCCTAAATGTAAAAAAATTATTTTGGCTTACCAGTTCTGGTAGGTCAAAGTCATAACGCCTGAGTATTTTTATAGAAATTTATATATAACAATAAAGAGTAAAACATGACTAAAGAGCTATCTGCATGCGCTGTATTACAGCAGGCTGCTATAAATAGTAATCATCCTTTTTATAATGCCATTTTAGAGTTCATACAGTATCATCTTGATGAAATTGAGACATCTTACTGGCAAAAATACTTTCACACCGCTCAACCAAGCTTAATTCAAGTTGTAGAAAAACTTGAGTTTAAAAGTAATACGCTTCCAGATGATGAGCTAGACATAGAGGAGATGACATATTATGAAAACCATCTGGACTTTTCTTTGCCAGATGAAATTAGCCAATATGTAATATGCGTGGTTTTTGAAGAGGACAGCATTATTGATGTCTGTATGGAAAGCTGAAAGTTACAATAAAAAAGCTTTTACTTTGACTTAAATCTAAGGCCTCAGTAAAAGCTTTTAAGTACAAAGACTGGATTATCTTTGCCTATATATAAAGTTAAACAAAACGAATCGGTTTAAATTCTTCATCCTGTTGTGGCTCATGTGAGTCACAGTGCTCATCTTCTTTTTTGCTGCCACGGTTAATATAACCAGTGCGCTCCTCTTCAGGCAGGTGTTTAACCTCCCAGGCAATCACAGCCTGCAGACAGGTTTCACGTTGCTCCTGAGTAAGTGGCTCGCCATTTGGCCATTTGCCGATTTCAACGGCAGTTCTCAGACGTTCTACAATCTCAGGATTTAAAACGGCAAGCATCTGTTCAATATTCATGATCAATCCTGTTGATGAAAAGAGTCAAAATCCTGATTCCAGCCCAGCTTGGTACGACATGCCATATAAAAGTCATAACCAGGTGGATGCAGCAAATTTAACTTGAAGGGATATTTACGGATATGCAGGCAATCTCCGACGTTCAGGGAAACGCTGTTCTGACCGTCGGCACTCACCATTGGCATCACACGATTTTCACGTATAGCCAGTTTAATTTCACTATGTCCGCCCACAACAATTGGACGCGATGATAATGTATGGGGATGCATTGGCACCAATACAATAGCATCCATTCCCGGATGTACAATCGGGCCACCACCTGAGAGTGCGTAAGCTGTAGAACCAGTCGGGGTAGAAACAATCAGTCCATCACTATGCTGACGATAGACATACTGTCCATCAATATTCATCTCGAAATCGATCATATGAACTGACTTGCCTGAATGCAGCACAATATCGTTTAGAGCAATTGCATTATAGATGATATTGCCCTGTGACCGAATTTCCATTTCCAGAAGAAAACGGCGATCCAGCTGGAATTCTCCACGCAACACCTGATCCAGCTTAAAAATTACTTCAGAGGGTTTTATATCGGTCAAAAAACCTAAACGTCCACGGTTAACACCGATTACTGGTGTATTGTGATGGACCAAAGCACGTGCTGCGTGGAGCAGCGAACCATCTCCACCTACGACAATAACCAGATCAACAATTTCACCCAGCAGTGCCCGACTGACTGTTTGCGGATCTGTATAGGGCACCAGCTGTGCAGTTTCCTGATCAAATACCGGATGCAGACCGCGACTCACCAGGTGGTCATGAATCAAACACAAGGTCTCTACAACAGAGGATTTATCGGGACGTCCTAATAAGCCAATATTACGAAAAGTCTTATGTGTTATTTGCACGAGATCGCCGGACTCCTTTACGGTTCTTGGTTATAATAACACTATCAAAGTTGTTTTAAAAAAACATTCAAAAACCGCAACAGTAAAAGTGAGCAAGTTCCCAATTTGAGTTTATTCACAGTTTAAGCATTGCAAAATTGGTGAAAGCTTCGCATGATTAGCAAAATTTATTTGGGTAATGTCTTCCGTTTATGAAGTTTGAACGTGGTATTGGCTTGATTGCACTCATTTTTTCAGTGCTTATTATTGGGGGCTTTGTCGCCTTTGGAATATATTTAATCCGCTTAGATAATATTATCCGGGACAAATTTGAAGGACAGCGCTGGGATATTCCGGCGAAAGTTTTTGCTCGCCCTCTGGAAATCTATACCAATGCCCCGGTCAATCAGCAAGACTTTGCCCAAGAACTTAAATTGCTCGGCTATAAATCGGCAAGTAGTTATGATAAGTCAGGTTCATATGTATCTCAGGGGAATACCTTATATGTCCATACCCGGGGCTTTGATTTTGGTGATAGCGTAGAACCAGAACAGATTCTGGAATTAACTTTTAATGACCAGAAGATCAGCGAAGTACGCACAACCAAACCCTCTACAAGTGGTATTACCCGTCTGGAGCCCTTATTGATTGGCGGTATTTATCCGCAGCATAATGAAGACCGGGTTCTGATTAAACTGAACCGTGTACCAAAACCGCTCATTGAAGCTTTAATTGCGACTGAAGATCGGAACTTCTATCATCATCATGGTGTTTCAGTGCGAGGCATTGCCCGGGCTCTGGTCAGCAACCTGACTGGTGGACGCCGCCAGGGTGGATCTACTCTGACCCAGCAGTTGGTTAAAAACTTTTACCTGTCACCTGAAAAAACCTATAAACGAAAGATTAATGAAGCCCTGATGGCCATGCTCATCGAACTTCATTATGACAAAGATGAAATTCTGGAAGCATACCTGAATGAAGTAAATCTGGGCCAGAATGGTAATTATTCAATTAATGGTTACGGTCTGGCTTCCCAATTCTATTTTGGTCTGCCTTTACGTGAACTGAATATTTCACAGCAGGCTTTCCTGGTAGGCCTGGTACAGGGTCCTTCCTTATATAACCCGTGGCGTAATCCTGAAGCGGCTAAGAAACGCCGCAATGTAGTACTAAAAAACATGCAGGTGATGGGTTACTTGACTGAAGCTGAATATGAAGAAGAAAGTGCCCGCCCATTAAATGTAATTAGCAAGCCAACTTTAGGACCAGCCAAATTTCCAGATTTTCTCGATATCGTACGCCGTCAGCTACGTACCGAATATCAGGATGGCGACCTGACCAATCGAGGCTTGCGTATTTTTACAACACTTGACCCGATTGCCCAGACCCGTGTGCAGACAGCTTTCAAAAATTCTGTAGAACGTTTATCCAAGCGTAATCCAGGCCGTTTAAAAAACCTGCAGGGTGCAGTACTGATTGCTCATCCGGAGAATGGAGAACTCATAGCTGCTGTTGGTTCAACTCAGGATTTTACTGGCTTTAACCGTGCTCTTGATGCCAAACGTCAAGTAGGATCACTTTTAAAACCGGTGATCTATCTGAGTGCTATTGAGTCAGGGCGTTATACCTGGGCCAGTTCGATTCAGGATGCTGCTATCAGTATTCCAATAGATAAAAGCAAGGAATGGACACCCAAGAATTATGCGGGTGGTGAATATGGTGTAGTCAGCATGATGCAGGCGCTGGCTAACTCTTATAATCTGTCTGCTGTACGACTTGGTCAGGAATTTGGCCTCTCGACATTTACCAATCAGTTAAGAAAATTTGGAGTGACTTCAAACATTCCAGCCTTTCCGTCTATTTTCTTGGGCGCTGTCGAAATGTCGCCAATGGAAGTCATGAGTATTTATGAAAACTTCGCGACTGGTGGTTTCAAATATCCACCACGTGCCATACGTACAGTAGTAGATGCAGATGGCCGGCTATTGGACCGTTACGGACTGGATGTACAGCAGACCATCGACCCGTCGAGTGCCTATATTCTAAACTATGGCCTGCAGCAGGTCATGAACATTGGTACTGGGCGTTCTGCATATAACAGTTTTCCAGCCAGCCTTAAACTGGCCGGTAAATCAGGTACCACCAATGACACACGTGACTCATGGTTTGCAGGCTATTCAGGCAATCATCTGGCAGTAGTATGGCTAGGGCTAGACAATAACAAGGTAACGGGCCTTACTGGTTCTACAGGTGCATTGCCGGTATGGATTAATGTAATGAAACAGTTGAAACAGGAACCGGTCAATCTGCGCCAGACTGATAATGTACAGTGGCACTGGATTGACCGCGCTACCGGTTATTTATCTGCTCAGGGCTGTGAAGGTGCCATGTACATTCCTATACTGCGTCATACAGTACCACGCCGAGCTACTGCCTGTGGCCTTTCACATTATCAGGTCGAACCAGTTTACACACCTGATACCGAACATAACGACGCACCTGCGCCTGAAGAAGATAGTATCGAAAACTATATCCGTGAAAGCGAGACTGAAATGGAACAGACGTTACCGTCTTCTGAAGGCCGAATCATCTCAAGCGGAAGTTATGAAAATTAAATGCTATAGAGAAAATTTGTGAATCATATAAAACCTGGCATATTTGCCTTAGCATTGCTTGGAGTGGCTGGCTGTCAGACGGCGCCTCTACCTCAGCCTGAAGAACAGAAACTGGCACCAAGACCTGTTCCTGAAGTGCAGGCTACATCTTCGGGCGTAAAAATTACTCCGTATGAGCCGGAAGAAATTAAACGCCAGAAGGTGCAGATAGTGGTGCCTGAGCAAAAGGTTCAACAGCAGTTCAAGGATGGTCGTGAACTTCCTGCATTCCGGAAAATGATGTTGCAGACACAAACTGCTTATAAACAGGGCCAATGGTCTCAGGCTGAAAGCTATGCATTGCAAGCACAAAGACTGGCTCCTCAGTCCGCTGAAACCTTTTTGTATCTTTCAATGATTGCTAATAGACAAAACAAGCCAGCTAATGCGGAAGCACTGGCTCGCCGGGGCTTAAGCTATGCACAGAGCAATCCAATGAAAAAGCAGCTCTGGTTAAATATCTTAAAAGCGGCTCAATCTCAGAAAAACAGTAAAAGCATTCAAGAAGCCAAAACAGCTTTGAATACATTCTAGCTTCTTGACCTGTTTAAACTGGTTTCTTTACTTAGATATGACGGATTCCGGCAATACCATAGGCGCCGTACTGCCGGGCACACTCCAGATCCTCTCTAGACAATCCGCC
This sequence comes from Acinetobacter sp. UBA6571, assembly GCF_002434085.1. NCBI lineage: Bacteria > Pseudomonadati > Pseudomonadota > Gammaproteobacteria > Moraxellales > Moraxellaceae > Acinetobacter > Acinetobacter sp. UBA6571. The sequence continues at coordinate 46,093 of NZ_DJJJ01000061.1, forward strand.
TAGAGCAAAAACGGGCACATCGGCCTGATGAGCAAGTTCTGCAAATGCATCCCAGCCTAATGCTGGTGCTTCTGGATGAGTCGGAGTAGCCTGTACAGGGCTAATAAGTACAGCCTCGCACCCGATTTGAACAGCATGCTGTACTGAAGCAGCATCATGGCAGGCAGCAATATAACGAATCCCAATACATAGTTCGCCTTTTTTCAGAGACATCTGTTCAGACTGTTTTAAATGTACAGCAGCGATGTGATGTTGCTGTTCAACATTAAGAGACCGCCAGACTTGATAAGGCACTATTAATTTATTTAGTTGCTGAATGCTATATTCCAAAAGCCAATTTTTATCAATTTCAGCCTCTTCAGGCCGCCAGTAAAAGAGCATATCTTGAGCTAATTGCTCTATCGCTGAAAGTGCTGTACCAATCCTGATTGAATGTGGCCAATATAACCGCTCAATCACTGGCTGATTAGCAGCTGGAAAATCAAGTGTTTGTAATTTTTCACGTGTGTACCAAGCCCATGGTTTCTGAATCTGGTTTAACATCTCCTCTGGTACATGTGCAAAGAACAGATGCAAATGTACTGTAATATCGTCATATTCATGACAGATCAGGCTAAAAGGATGCCAGTCACTCAAGCCAACCCCGACTTCTTCATAAATTTCACGCCGACAGGTTTCTTCAGGAGTTTCATTCCCTTCAACTTTTCCACCTGGAAACTCATACTTGTTACCTTGGTGCTGCTTAGCTTCTCGCCAGCCAACCAATACTTTTGAACGATGAAACAATAAAGCGACAGCAACATGCACGATAGGCTTAGACATTGAATAATCCGAGATAAGCTTTTACTTAGTGTAAGCAAAAATAAGAAGTTTATAAATTCTTAAAATTCTATTTGACAGACTCATTCGATAATGATTATCATTTATTTGAATTCTTGCACACCACGGAGCTATAACAAATGAACGCACCATTCAACCTATTTGCACGCCAGACTCAAGCCAGCACTTCTCTGCCAATGCTACAATCCAGCAATCTTTTTGCACTCGGGCGTGAAATCCGTATTATGCATGCGGGTGAAGAGTACCGCTTACGTCTGACCCGCAACAATCGTTTAATTCTAACCAAATAACTATTTACAGCTTCAAAAAATAATAAACGTGGAAACAGGCAGTATGGCTCTCCCATACTGTTTTTTTATTTATATTCTATCTGATGGGCTTTTAAAAATAATAAGGTAACCTTTAAACCACCATAGTCTGAAGGGGTAAATTCGATATAGCCTCTGTGTAGTTCCATAATTTTTCGCGCTATAGAGAGGCCTAGACCTGAGCCTGATGTTCGTGTACCTAATCCACGAAAGAAACGCTCGCCTAAACGCTCTAAAGTATTTGAATCTACCCCTGCTCCGTTATCTTCAATCATTAACCGGTAGTGATGCTGCTCGTCTTTTAAGGTAATATAAACTGCACCATGTTCAGGTGCATAGCGGATTGCATTATCAATCAGGTTACGGATACAGGTAAATAAGAGTTCCTGATTTCCATATATTTCTGCGTGTGGTAATGCAGCTATTTGATGAATACTTACTTGACGCTCCTGTGCAAAAAGTTCCAGTGAGTATACAACCTCATCAATAAGTGGCTGGAGCTGTAGCAGACTACCAGGCATCTGCTGATATGCAGCAGGGTCAAGTCTGGCCAGTAATAACAAATTTTCCAACACCCGGGTACTACGGGTCACATCATTCTGAATAGCTAACAAGTCAGGAACAAGTTCAGGAATGTGGCTATATTTACGTTTTAAAACCTGTAAACGCATAGCAATTGCAGATAAGGGTGAACGCAATTCATGGGATGCATCGGCTGTGAAGCGTTGCTCGGCAGTCAATGCCCGATCCAGCCGGCTCAATAACTGATTCAGCGAATTTATAACAGGTTCAATCTCCTGTACCAATGGCTGCTGTTCAATGGGTTGTAAATCGGATGGTGACTTCTGGGCAATCGTTCGACTGAGCTTTTTTAAGGAACGCAACTGCCGCTGTATACCAAAATGACTCCATAGCCATTGAACCAGCCAGACCAGCAACAATACAACAGCGTAAATCAGAATACTTCTGATAATATCCTTAAAACGAACAGCCAAGGGCTGGATCAGTTCAGCCTTCAACTGTTTATCATTAGTCTGCGCCGTATAGCTACGCCACAAGTGACCATTTTTCCAGACCAGTCCAAAATCTTGTGGCAGGTCGTTAAAAAGCTGTTGCTGTAAGTGGGTAGAATGGGCCAGCGTACGCCCTTGCCAGTTTAGTTGATACTGAATATCAAATTCATTACTCAGTTCGTCAAGCTGTCCCGAATTCGCAGACAAATCAGAAACCAACAATGTATCTGCGAGTTCGTCCATAATCTCGTCATGAACCTGCATGGCATGATAAACAGCAATACCAATCAGCAGCAAAAAGGCCAGCAGTCCCGCCAAAATACTGCCCAGCATAGTAGTACGGATGAGTTGAGACTGTAAAGAATCTGGCTTTGCATTCATTTAGGCTTCGCCCATACGGTAACCTAAACCACGAATAGTCCTGATTGTGTGGCTACCTAACTTTTTGCGTAATTGATAAATATAGACTTCAATGGCGTTACTTTCGACTTCATCCCCCCAAGCGTAAATCGACTCTTCCAGCTGTTCACGTGTCACCACATGATTCGGATGTTGCATCAACTTATACAAAATCTGGAATTCTCTGGCTGTCAGGTCACGGCTTTCGCCTTCCTGCTGTACCGTTTTTGCTTTCGGATCCAGACAAATATTATTCCATATCAGTGTCTGGCTTTGTCCCGCTTGCAGGTTTCTCATCTGGCTACGTATACGTGCTGAAAGTTCTTCCAGGCTAAATGGCTTGACCAGATAATCATTGGCACCGAGGTCTAATCCTTCCACCCGGTCACTGATACTGTCACGGGCTGTCAGAAAAATAACAGGAGTCTGGGCCTGATGTTGTCGCAGGGTCTTTAAAATTTCATCACCACTGGCATAAGGCAACCCCCGGTCGAGCAAAATACATTCATAGTCGTGCTGTTTAAGAGCAGTCATCGCATAATCTCCCCGCTCTACCCAATCTACACTATAACCGTCCAGTTCCAGCCAGGTCTTTATACTTTCACCTTGAGAGGTATCATCTTCAACCAGTAAAATTCTCATCCTTATTTTATATCTCTGTTTTTATGTATCTTGATAGTGCCCTGAAAAGTTGAAATATTCAAAGCCCAATAAAAAAACCACATTACTAAAATGGCAAGTAATGTGGTTTCTAAGGAGGATTAACAAAACACGAAACAACTACAGCTTAAAAACTTTAAAATTTCACTGAATCTACATCAATTTCTACACGTTTAGTCGGTTTATAATCGATATCAACTTCGCCGGTCAATGTTACGGTTGTAGTTGGAGAAATAGGTTTACCTTGCCATAATTCATCATCAATATCGGCAGTAATTGTGCCAGTCCGGTCACGGAATTGATATTTCTCATCGCCTAAGGCTTTTACCACCTGACCACGCAATTGCACACGGGTATCATCTTTTGCGGTCAGTGCCTGTTTTACCGTAGTAACCTGGGCCGTTTTGATTGCTGCATGATTCACGGCAGTATTTGCCATAGCCACGCCACCAATACTTAGAGCACCTGTTAACAAAGCCAGTTTCGCCATATTCATACGCACTTTACCTCGTTTATTTACTCATTATCGAATAAGAGTATTAAAACAGCTAAAGATGAATTGAATCTTAAGAAATTAAAATTATTTTATTAATTTAAAGGCACTACGCGTAATACTTCCTCGAGTGTGGTTAAGCCTGCAATTACCTTTCGGGCGCCTGCAATACGCAATGGCTCCACCCCTTCTTTTTTGGCCTGCTGACGAATCTGATCGAGCGATGCATCAAGACTGATCTGCTGTTTGAGTGCCAGACTTACTGGCATAAACTCATAAAGACCTATTCTGCCTTTATAACCTGTGTTACGACAGACTTCACAGCCCACTGCCTGATAGACTGTATTTGGAACTTCCATAATATAGTCAAAAGTTAAATGTTCCCATTGATGTTCATTAATTTGCCCCTCTTCTTTACAGTGAGGGCATAAGGTACGAACCAAGCGCTGAGCCAATACGCCTAAGATTGTGGCTGAAGTCAAAAAAGGCTGCACACCGAGATCATGTAAACGGGTTAAGCTAGAAGGCGCGTCATTGGTATGCAAAGTTGACAAGACCAGATGCCCAGTTAAGGCTGCCTGAATTGCCATATTGGCTGTATCCTGATCTCGGATTTCGCCAACCATAATAATATCAGGGTCTTGTCGCATCAGGGCACGTACCCCGTCTGCGAAACCCAGGTCAATTCCATGATTAACCTGCATCTGGTTAAAGCTTGGCTCCAGCATCTCGATCGGGTCTTCTATGGTACAGACATTAACCTGTTCGGTTGCCAGCTGTTTTAGGGAAGAATATAGCGTTGTGGTTTTCCCTGAACCAGTCGGGCCAGTCACCAGTATAATACCGTGACTATGCTGAGTCATTTCCTGCCATGCATTAAGCAGACGCCCTTCAAAACCCAATTGCTGAAAGCTACGGACCAAGACTTCAGGGTCAAAAATCCGCATAACCAGTTTTTCCCCAAACGCCGTAGGTAAGGTCGATAAGCGCAGTTCCGTTTCCTGGCCTTTAGGTGTACGCGTCTTCAGACGGCCATCTTGCGGTTTGCGCTTTTCAGCAACATTCAGACGCCCCAAAATTTTTAACCGGGAAATTACTGCCGTCAGTGTGCTGGCCGGCATGTTGTAAATCGTATGCAATACCCCATCTATCCGAAAGCGGATTTTGCCGTTATCTTTACGTGGTTCCAGATGAATATCACTGGCTCCCTGCTCAAATGAAAACTGTAAAATCCAGTCCACCAATTTTACAATATGCTGATCATTAGCATCAGGATTCTGAGTATCACCCAGCTGTAAGAGTGCCTCTACGCCTTTATTAGTACGATCGTGTGTGCTGCTTTTTTGAGAAGAGCTGACCGCGCGGCTAACCTGATAGTATTCCACTAGATACCGCTGCAACTGTTCAGGGTTAAGGAGCACTTGCTGGATTTTTTTAGGCCTTAAGCTTCGTTCAAGATTAGTAATCCATTCAGTCATAAAAGGCTGGTCTGTACCAATCAATACCTGATCTGCCTGAACTTCAACTGCTAAAATATGATTTTTAACAGCAAATTCCTGCGACATGATTCCAGTCAGTGCAGTTACATCCGCCTTTAAAGGATCAATAACATAGAAAGGAATTTCAGCTTTTTCGGCCAGCCATTGGCATAAGCGAGTTAATGTCAGGGATAACAATGGATGCTGTTGATCTTTGAGATTAAAATTTGCAATCCATTGCAGGGGATGCCATTTAAAATGCTGTTTTTGCCGCTGGGTGGTCTGAACCAAATGTTTGTCGCGCTCGGTAATCCGGCCGTCTTTTTGTAAATGGTCCAGGCACCAGACTGTATCTATTTCAAAATTAAACTTCACTATTATATCCCCTGCATCCTTAAATACTATAACAGAGTTATTTTCTGATGCAGTACAGGGCCATATAAAATTAATGGATTGTTTATAGTTAATATAAAAAATATTATTTTTTAAAGATATAAAAAGCTTTTAGAAGTAAAGTCTTAATCTTGTAAGACAAAATATTATCACTTCTACCTTAAACTTCAATTATTATACTTAGATTATTTTAAAATCATTAATACCAGTTTTTTAATTAAATAAAATACTTTAAATTAAATAAATAACTAGCTCTTCGCCAGGTATTTACACTATAGGTTCAATGGATGAGCAATGCGAATTTCGGAAGTTTTCAGGAAGCCGGTAAAGCCGTATTAGGTTATTTGCATAAACGCTTCGGCTTCAGTTTATGGATGATTACACGGGTGGAAAGTGATAACTGGATTGTTTTACAAAGTGAAACGACGGGTTATGACATCCAGCCTGGTCAGGTCTTTCGCTGGGCAGATTCTTTTTGTGCACATATGGTTACTGGTGATGCTCCTAAAATTGTACCCCGCTCTGAAGATATACCCTTATATGCAGCGGCGCCTATTGCCAAGCAAGTCAGTATCAGAGCTTATATTGGCCAGCCGTTGCTTAATGAAGATGGCAGTCTGTTCGGCACACTCTGTGCCATTGATCCTCACCCCAAACCTGATTCAATTGTCCATGATGCTGACCTGATTGAAGTTTTCGGTGGCCTGCTTAGCCGGATTTTACAGGTTGAACTACGTGAAAATGAGCAGATCCGCCAGTATGAGCGCCTACAGGTTGAAGCTTTAAGTGATGTACTGACCGGTTTATATAACCGTCGGGCATGGGACCGGCTGGTCAATACAGAAGAAGAACGCTGTAAACGGCATGGACATCCTGCTGCGGTCTTTATTATTGATCTGAACGGTCTAAAAGAAGTAAATGACAACCTGGGGCATGTAGCAGGAGACCGTTTTATTCGACAGGCTGCTGAGATATTAAAGAATAATGCTCGTAGCAATGATATTGTTGCTCGGCTTGGCGGTGATGAATTTGGTATTCTCAGTATTGAGAACAACCAGGCAGGCGCAGAACTTCTATTGCAGCGGATGTTAAAAGCACTGGAAGAAGGTGGCGTTAGTGCCGCTGTTGGTTATGTTATGCGGCATCCCTCTAAAGGCTTATTGACTGCTGTCACAGAAGCCGATCAGAAGATGTTTGAACATAAACGCCGTATCAAATCCAATCTAAACTAATTTCAGATAAGATCAATAATAATAATCTGCTCTGCCTGTACGCTAAAGCTAATATCAAGACAAGCAAACTTCATCTTATAAATACGTTCAGGATCTTCCTGATAAGCCGGACGTGGATCAAATGATAAAACATCATTTAACTCCTGAATAAGTTGATCGCTCAGCTCAAGCACTTGCTGTTTTATTAAAGCCTCTTCCGTCCAGCTTACTTCTTTGCGAAGTGGCTCTTCCTGCGCATAACCGCTCTGTGCATGGGGAATAGCATCTGAATAGTGAATATAGGGTTTGATATCGAGAACAGGGGTGCCATCAAGCAGATCGCTTCCGGTAACATAAACTCGCAGTGCTTTGCCCACTTTTTTTACTTCTTTAAGCTGTACCACTGACAGGCCCACTGGCGCTGGACGGTACATACTTCGGGTTGCAAACACCCCAAGCTTTTTATTACCCCCTAGACGTGGTGGACGCACTTGAGGCCTAAACTTATCAGTCTGGTCCTGAGATTTATTGTCATGGAACTGCCATACCAGCCATAGATGGCTAAACGCCTCAATACCTGCAAATGCCAGCAGATCATTATAGGGAGGTAACATATCAATATAGGACTCAATCTGAACCAGATTAGGCTGGCGCGGTATTCCAAACTTTTCCTGATAGGGAGATTTCATATACCCGATAATAGGGAGTGATACACTAGGCTTCATCACTTTTGCTTATAAACACAATTAAATATATTCAGTTTATCGAGAATGTTTTTAGATTAGAATAGCAAGCTGTTTAATTTGATAGATAATTGAGACCTTTAATGGCTGCGTTTAACGTCGAAAAGATTACTCACGTTCACCACTGGAATGACACGCTATTTAGTTTTAAAACAACTCGTGATCCGAGTCTACGTTTTAAAAATGGGCAGTTTGTGATGATTGGACTTGAAGTCAATGGCAAGCCATTAATGCGAGCTTATTCTATCGCCAGTGCAAACTATGAAGAAGAACTGGAATTTTTCTCGATTAAAGTACAAGATGGCCCACTTACTTCAATTTTGCAGAAAGTTCAGGTGGGTGATGAGATTCTGGTCTCACGCAAACCGACAGGTACACTGGTACTTGATGATCTGCTGCCAGGCAAAAATCTATGGCTACTTTCCTCAGGAACTGGCCTAGCTCCCTTCCTGTCTGTTATTCGTGATCCTGAAACTTATGAACGCTTTGAGAAAGTTATTGTTGTACATGGTACACGTTACATTTCTGAACTGGCTTATCAGGACCTGATTTTAGATGAATTACCAAATAATGAGTTTTTCCAAGACTTAGGTATTCAAGATAAACTGGTGTACTACCCGACTGTAACCCGTGAAGAGTTCAAAACTCAAGGCCGTTTAACCGCTCTGATCGAATCTGGGAAAATTTTTGAAGATTTAAATCTGCCCGCATTTAATCGTGAAGATGACCGTGCAATGCTATGCGGCAGTCCGCACTTTCTGCGTGATGTTGCCGGATTGCTAGATCAGCATGGCCTGAAAGAATCGCCGCGTATGGGTGAAATGGGCGATTACGTTATTGAACGGGCTTTTGTTGAAAAATAAGATGAGTTAAATAAAAAACCGGGCGATAATGCCCGGTTTTTATTATAAAAAAACTTTCTACTAAAATTTAAGATTTCATTCGCCAGACTTAAATCAGAAGCTTTCTTAACCTGATAATTCTAAAAATCCCAACTGTTTTACTGGGTTGAATCCTTTTTTCAAATCCATACAATAAAGCCATATTTTATTTATGCCTTTTGCTTTATTGCCATGACTCTCTCTTACGTTACCGAACTTCTCTCTCCTGCCGGCTCACTTAAAAATATGCGTTATGCTTTTGCCTATGGTGCAGATGCAGTCTATGCAGGTCAACCACGTTACAGTCTGCGTGTTCGTAACAACGAATTTGATCATGACAACCTAAAAACAGGTATTGAAGAGGCACATCAGTTAGGTAAAAAGTTTTATGTAGTCGTGAATATTCAGCCACATAATAGCAAGCTTAAAAATTTTATACGTGATCTGGCACCTGTAGTTGCCATGAAGCCGGATGCACTCATTATGTCCGATCCGGGCCTCATCATGATGGCACGTGAACATTTTCCTGATATGCCCATTCATCTCTCTGTGCAAGCTAATGCAGTAAACTGGGCGACTGTTAAATTCTGGAAAACCATGGGGCTTACGCGCGTGATTCTATCACGTGAACTTTCTCTTGAAGAAATAGAAGAAATCAAACAAAACGTACCCGATATGGAAATTGAGGTTTTTGTACATGGTGCCCTGTGTATGGCTTATTCAGGCCGCTGCCTGCTGTCTGGTTATATGAATAAGCGTGATGCAAACCAGGGTGCATGTACCAATGCCTGTCGCTGGGAGTATAAAATTCATAATGCTATTGAAGATGAAACAGGTGACATAATTGCTCTACAAGATCTGCCTAAAGGTTGCTGTAACAAGACTGAAGTAGACCAGCAACATATGCTTGGCCAGCAACAGGTTAAAGAGCCCGTACTGTTACAGCGCAATGAAGAAGACATGTTTGCAGCAGAAGAAGATGAACATGGCACCTACTTTATGAACTCGAAAGATTTACGTGCGGTACAGCATGTAGAACGGCTAACTAAAATAGGGGTACATTCTCTCAAGATCGAAGGTCGTACCAAATCTTATTTTTACTGTGCACGCACTGCCCAGATCTATCGCAAAGCAATTGATGATGCACTGGCAGGTCGACCTTTTGATACATCACTATTTACACAGTTAGAAGGTCTCGCCAACCGGGGATATACTGAAGGCTTTCTGCGTCGACATGTACATAGTGAATATCAAAATTATACCACCGGCTCATCTCGCTTCGATCATCAGCAGTTCTGTGGTGAAGTTTTGGAGCGGAATGGTGATTACATCCAGATTGATGTAAAAAACCGTTTTACGGTGGGCGATTCTTTAGAGTTGATGACTACGCGAGGTAATATCACTTTTACTCTGACTGAAATAAAAGATAAAAATGGGAACCTGATTATGGAGGCTAAAGGTTCAGGACATATTGTCGAGATTCCTATACCAGCAGAAGTCGATATACAATATGCCCTACTCATTCGTAATCTTCCAAACTCGGCTGTAGATATCTCTGCCGCCTCATTAGCATATACAGCAGAATAATATGGCTCTTCATATTACGCAGCAATGTATTAACTGTGATATGTGTCTACCAGAATGCCCGAACGATGCTATTTATGAGGGTATAAAAATCTATGAAATTGATGCAGAACGCTGTACTGAATGTGTAGGATTTTATGAACACGAAACCTGTATGGCTGTCTGTCCAATTGATTGTATCGAGCCTAATCCTCAATATATAGAAACTCAGGAACAGCTTTTGGAAAAATTTAAACATCTGAACCTGTTTAAAAAGCAAAACGAATAAAACCCTAAATATTAAAAGTAGAGATTTATAGCCAAAGCTATATAACAGATAAAAGTCAAAGTGTGGGGGCACTTTGGCTTTTCTGCATTTATTCTTAATGTATTGAATATAAAAAAGGAACCTGGCTGTTAGCGAGACCAGATTCCGTAAAGAGGTAAAACATAAATAAAATTATCAAGCTGAGAAACCGGAGTCCCTCAGTCTATCTGGTTACTGACCGGAGCGGATAAT